>NZYH01000004.1 GCA_002697825.1 Nitrospina sp.
CTTAAAGCACCAGATCGTTTTGCGTAACGAAAATAATCTATATCAGAATCATTAGCACCTAAATAAATGTTATTAGCCCAGTTGTCATCCTGATAAAAATTACGAAGAACTAAATCAGCAAGCTGTAACTTTTGAGGATCGCCACCTCCACCAAATGCACCTTCAAGCATCTCTTCATCTGCGCTACCTATCATTTCTTTAAGCTGATTTCTGACACTAGCTTTGCCTGCATCATTAAATGTTGATCCATTTAACGTAGCTAACTGCTCTAAAGTGCCAACAACATTCTCTATTAAACCTGCTTGTTGTCCTGCAACACTTGCTTTACGAGCAGGGAGAGCATCTAACTTTCGTGCCATAGCTCTATCCATAACACTTCTTACATACGCTGAACCATCAGGAGAAAGTTCTACATTTGGATCGTTAGCTATTCTTAAACCTTCATTAACTTGATCTGTTTGCAACATTTGTAAAGCNTCAATAGTTGTATCAGCTTTATTTTCCATATTAATTATGTCNAGTTTTCCCCACTCATCTGGAACATCCATGTACCCGTAAGCATAAAGTTCTTGTTGAATCCGTTCAACTATAGGAGAATACCCTGCACCGTTTCTTGTTTTCTCATACAAGTCTTGCATGTAAAACCATGCGTCTTGTGGACCTATCAAACCTCCTGAAAAAAGATCTTTAAGACTTTGNACNTCACCGTATGGTGTNCCATCAAAAGAAGTTATCCACGCCATCTCTGGTTGTAATGCATCTCCGTCTGTTATTTGTTCTCCAACAGTCGCAGGGTTAGGCCCAAATAATACTGCTCTATTATCAGCCGCTAGTTTATTAATTTCTTGTCTAAGAACAGGAGCNAACCTTTGACTTATAAGCCACTGTAAAGCATTGTTTCCTAATACTGTATTAAGATTAGCTATGTTAGCTTCGTCACTTCCAACATCACTAAAGACTCTAATAATGTTTGCNGCTAATTCAGGATCAACAGCTAAAGGATCTTTTGCATCACCTTCCCAATTATAATCTTCNCCAGCGTAACTTCTATTTGACATTTCTGTTATGCCTGTTTGAAGTTGNTGTCTTAAACTTTNAACAAGTTCTTTATTGTGCATCCAGTTATCTTTAAAGAAATCAAAAACTCTGTTCTGCGCTTCGNTAGAACGAAGATCCATAAGTTGTGATAATGGATTACCTCTTGCATCCATCATTTGAGTACCACCTAAAGTAATACTCTCTCCTAAAGGTTGCCCTTCACGCGAAATACTAGCTACACCATTACNTATAAGCCAATTAATATATTTTTGAAAAGCACTTTCTTTACTAGAGTTTTCAAAAACAATCTCTTTTAATATAGCATTACCACCAAGTGTGGTTAAATCTGTAGGAGTGTCTTGTAAATCAAATTCAGGATAAGTTTCTCTTGCTATTTNATCTGAAGAAAGTGACGCATCTTCACGAGCGTCTTGCTCTGATGGAANATTATATCCAAGATCGCCCATTACATCTTGTGTCCAATCAGGTATNACGTCTTCAATAATGCGATCAGCCCAANNAGCCATTAAAACATTGCTCCCACATCAACTGAAACATTTCCTGCCTCATACTTAGCCAACCAACTCTCTCCGATTAAAGGTACGAATACACTATAGAATAACTCATTTAACCAAGGTTTGTTACGGGTAAACGATTCTAATACTTTTAAGTATTGNATTTTAACAGCATCTCTTTTACCTTGAGCATCAGGGGTGCTTAACCCTTGCAAAGAAGCGATCTTATCTGCATACCCAACAATGGTAGCTATAGCATTTAACACATCTTCTTTATGTAAACCATCAGGTACAAGATGCGGAGATTCCAAAAGAATTCTAAACTCTCTTAAAGTTTCTGCTCTTCGATCTCTAGAAGTTCCAGTAGATATTACATGATTAAATACTGGGTGTTGTTCTTTAAAAGTGCCCATAAAAGCATCAAAGTTTTTATCTAATTCTTCTGTTGAAACACCAGCATTAATGTACTGATTCTTTTGTTTTAGATACGTTGTTCTTCTTTTACTGTAACTAGAATACGAAACATTAAAGTAAAGCTGTTGTAAGAATTCTTCAGGGCTTTGCAAAGTACGAAGCCCCATATTAATTTGCCTTTGTTTAGCTTCTGCTACATACTCATCATCATCTGCATCAAATTTTCTTGGCATAAAATAAGCACTAGTCATTTTAAATGTTTCAGCAAANTCACCGTTATNAACTAACCAAACATTTGCGTCTTGTGTAGTTTCCAAAACAGCAAACGGAATCTTTTCATAAGCTCCCTCTCGGAAAGGAGAGTACTCCATAGCGTTGAACTCTTCACCTGTTCTAGCCTCAATGTTATTAACCCACGTAGGGTACGCTTCCTCGTAAGGCATGCCAAGCTCAAGCAACTCGTGGAACTCTGTGTTCCATTCCCAGTTTTCATCTAAAGTAAGATCAGCCAAATACCCTGTGCCTGTTCCAAAGAACCATGTCATAGCCTGAAGCAACTGGTACTGTTTNGCCATAGCATCAACTTTTTCTAAGAATGCTTCTTGAAACAACTCTGGGTTAGAAGCCGAAGCTATCTCAGCTTCAGTAGGAATCTGATCGTTAAGAGCTAAAAACTTTAGTACATCTATCTTAGCTTTGTTACGTGCTTCCCCTTGAGGTCCATCAATGCCAGCTAATCCAAGTGTTCTAGTTAAAAGAGCAGGAGCAACAGAAGACCATGTGACTCTCCACAAATCTTCAACTCTGTTAGCATCGGTAGCGCTACCACCAAAACGTCCACCTACAAGATGATGTTCAAATATTTTTTTCAATTCAGGATCACGACCTGAAAGATAATTAATCGGTGCAGCAAGCAAAGGACCAAACCCCATACGCCCCATTGTTTCAATATCGTAACCCGGAATGATTCTAATGTTTGTAGCTAATCCCATTGTTGGTCGGACAACAGAACCCAACTCGCCACCAAAGACACTGTTAACAATCGGAGTTTTGTCAGCTATAGAAAGCATTGCGTGTGTAGCAATTTCACTTCCCGGAATTACAAGTTTCTTTTCTCCAAACTGATCTTCTTGAACAAGACCACTGTATACACCAGCGTTCATAGTTAAGTGCAAGTTGCGTAACATGAGTGGGTTATGGTTTATGCTTCGTGCAACACGACGCAGGAAGTTATCTTCAGCAAACCAGAACGGAATCATTGTCCCTACCATCTGCTGAAACTGTGATCGTATCCGATGATCGTCAATAAAAGCGCCCGTTAAAGTCATTGCTCGTCTTGTAGCTACATCTCTGTGTGTTTCAAATACACGCTTTTTGTGTGTCATAAAAGTAAAGAACTGATCTTGTACATTTTGTACAGTTCTACTACCAGTCATGCNTTCTAATTTAATNCTAGCTGTCTGTTGAACCATGATGTNTTCACCNGCAGCATTTTTTTGAATAATNCCTTTTACTTTTTTAGGAACTAACTCTATGTGTTCTTTCTCCATTAATCTAAGAACTCGTGTCCAAGCACCTTCAGCCTTTGAACTTTCTATAGCCTCTATAAGAGCTAACCGACGAGTGGTACGATCTCTGNTTTCTAGCGCTTCTGCNATAGCTGAAGCTGGGCTATCAGGGTCAGCTTGAGCAAACTGCCAGTCACCTTTTACAAAATCATCAAGATCAGTATTTACAAGTTGATCGAAATCATCAAATGTTCCACCTAATTCTTGATGAAGNAAAACATCATGTGGTGCTTTTTGAGTTGTGTATCGTCCAATTTTTTCAAGAAGTTCAGGTTCACCAGCTTTGCTTACATCTATATAAACTTCTCCTTTATCATAAGTTCGTTTACCTTCAGGGTATTTCATGTACCCANCTTCAGGGTGAGTCGCGTCTGCTATCCATTCACCCGGAACAAGATTTTCATCCATGATGTCTATAAGTGGTCTATCAAAGTTTCGTACAACACCATTAGTCTGATCGAAACCTAACATTAAGTAATGGTGGAACAATGGTTCTCTAACCATCGCACCAATCAAAGGATTAACAACACCGTCAAACCAGTTACGAAGAATACTGTTCCACGCTTTTTCTATAGAACCTCCGGCTTCGTCTGTTATAGGAACCCAACCTAAAATATCTTTAGGGGCTTTCTCCCACCATCTACCGTCATTAGCTGAACGTAATATGTTTTCAGAACTTATATCTTCTCTTTGTAAAACTTCACGTATCCACGGATGGAAGAACTCTTCTTTGCCTGCGCCTTTACGTGGAGCGCTTGACAAAAGATCTATCAATTCCATTTTTACTAACATGGCGTGTTGTTCAGCGGCGGCTCGTATACCGTTTACTGGCACTCTTTGTTCTTCTACTAACTCGGCATTAGCAAACCAGTCTTTAGCATCAGGATGAACTTCTGTTCCTTCTTCAAGAAGAATGAACCTACCGGATTTATCTTTGTAGATTCTTACAGTGCCAACATTAGCGTGACCATCAATAATTGTTATAGGACTTAACCCGCCTGCTGGAGTAAGAAGATGAGCACCTCCTACTCCAATCATAGTTTCGTTAGCTAAACCATTAGGACCAAATTCTTTAGCGCCGATAACACCCCTACCTTCTGCACCAATAACTCTTTTAGGATTGTTAGGATCTGTAATAGCTATACCTTCAAAACCATAGAAGTCATTCCAATAACCACCAGATAAATCTTGAGCTAGCGTGTCGTATCGTGTAGAACTTACAGCACTGTTACGCATGACTTGTGTGGAAAACTCTGGGCGGCTATCAACTGACAATCCTCTTTTATTGAAAAGAGATTCAGAGTTAACATGCAACTGTCCTATTTTTCCAGTGCTAGCTAAATCTTCTATATTTATTGAAGGACTAAGAAGATCCATTATGGTTTCTGTTATAGCAGTAGCTACTCTGTCATCAGCACTACCTACTATTACGGGAAAATGTTTTCCTGTTTCTGTCCATTCTTCTATCAAAGCAATTTGAGATGCTGTTGAAAGCCCTACAGAAGATCCTGCTCCTCGCATACTTCCCGGTTGTAACATACGCGCAGCTTTAGTCGCTTCAGCAGGATCTATACCTAGATTAGCTAAACGCACTGTGAGGTTATCTATAAAATCGTTAAGGAATTGAGAGCCAGCTACACCGCTAACATCAATAGCTTGTGCATAAGCAGGAGCAAGTTCAACAGGAATCATAGGCATATACAAACGTGTCATTCCCGGAGGAAGAGGCATGTCTACTTTTCCTGTAGCTGTTTGTCCTGCCGCTCCACGATATGAAGACATAATAAACTGGTTGCCTTCTGGTGTGCCAACTAAATAATTAATGTACGCTTTGTTTGCTCGTTCAATAATGTCATCAAAATTATCTGACAGTTTGTTTACATCCTGCCCGCCAAGCAGAAATGAAATCATGTTCCAATCTGCTCCAACTTCAACACCTTCTATAGTCGGATTTAGTAATGCTTCCCATATCCATTGCTGCTCACCCGGAGTTGAAGCAATAAAAGCGTCAACAGCTTCTATCCATTGAATGTCACCTTGTCGTCCTACTGAATCTAACGCATTGTTTAATATGCTTGTGTCTTGTCTTCGTATCGCAGTTAAGACAATAGCTTCAGGGTTAGCTCCAACTAACCCTTCTAAATTAGGATTTGCTTTAAGAAGTTCTTCTGCTACAGGGCGAAGGTTTTCTCTTGTTTTAACAGGCACATGATGTAGTACTTCTTCTAAGAATTTAACAGATGCTTTATCACCTTGAATAATGTTAAGTCTTTGTGCAACTGCGATTGATTTATCTAACCCGTGCACAGAGTTAGGTTCAACTGTGCTTACGTATTTAAGTTGCACATTTTGAGGATCAATACCTAATTTAAGTAAATGATTTATTGGTTCTCCTGCACCTGTCTGTCGTAAAGCTGCATCTAAATTATTTTTTTCGTAGTTAAGATAATTGTCATACCCACCGAGAACGTCTTTCATTGTTGCGTCAAGCATTGTTGGATGCGTGTATGCCATCCAAATACTTTCAACTCTTCTGTCGTGGTCTTTATCTATTCTTCTACCGATACGTTCAGCTAACTTGTGTCGTGAAGGTAAACCCGGAATTGCCGAATACCATCTGTCTGTTAATAAAGCAAACTCGTTAGCTTTCTTGTTTGCAAATTCAAATAGTCGTTTAGATGTTCCTCCAATAAATCTTTTTTCAACTCTTGCTTCAACTGCTTCTCGTGTAGCTTGAAAGATTTCTTCTTTCTTTGCGTCATCTAAAAATTTCCACTTTAATGAGTTCTTATTAATTGATTCTTTAATTGCTTTAGTAGTAATGGCGTANTCTCCNACNCCNNCCATTTCATTAAATGATCTCCATAANCTAGAGAAAGGCCGCCANAACAATGGCGCTCTTACTTCATCAGCTACAGTTNTACCATCANCAAGAACATCGTCACCNTNCATCATTACACGNCGACCGTATTCATCCCACACTGGGTGCATGTCTACAGCTTTACGTGCAAGTTTTGATTTNANATANTTAGTCGGNCCTTCACGCCACCACCATGTNGCAAGCTCTTCGCCACCNTTACGAGCAACGTAACCTAAACGCAATANAACNGCTGGNCNCCATGTNCGNGCAAGNNACTTGTCNATAGTCGGNAGATGTAANCCCCAACCCATTCTTCTGTAANCCGCCATGTATCTAGTAACAGCCGCTAACTCTCTNTANTCAGGTATTACATTTGATTTAGAGAANTGNGCTAAGTGTTCTTGCCCCGGAAATACAGCGTTNCTTACGCCAAGNCCATGTAGTCCTACCATGTCGTCAGCTATNTGACCGTACCTTTGACNTCCGTGTCTAATAAATCTATCAATGTATTTAGTTACGTCTGCTCCACCCATAAGTANAGCGCCGGATCTTCCAAGGAAATCTAAATAAAATTCTGTTGTNACTCTCCATCTGTGAGCTTCACTACCCATCATGTAATCNGNTAANAACTTNTCGATNTGNGCTCGTGGCATNTCAGCCATNATTCCCATATCAACTAATGCTTGNAATTCTTTTACNCCAAGAGCAGGNTCAGTTAAATCAAGATGCTTTGCTTTAGGAACATACGTTGTTAGTTTCTCAGCAAATTTTGCTGGATGNTATGCCAACGTGTAANCAGATGATTTTGCTATGATTCCTGTTCTTGCCCACCAATCAAGCTCACCGTTTTGACTACCAGCAGGATGTATCTGCCCATTAAANTAATCTTCTTCAAGTCTTCTTCTAGCTGTATTGAAAACAGTTTTTGTTCTACCNAAAAGATCTATNGGTTTNTGAATCATNGTGAGTTCACCGTCAACTTCTTTAAACATCCANCCGTTAGATTCGTAGTATTGAAGAAGGTCAGACATTTCGCTGTCTTGTAAAACTCTNATAGGAGCGTCAGCTTGNGCTAGTTCTCTNGCTTTTTCTATCTTATTAAAATCAGTTTCACTNAAACCAAGTTCNGTGTATGTGAAAGGCAANTCTGCTTCAGNGCTAACTCTTGTATCATCAAGAAGTCTCATCAACCCTGCTTCATCAATCTCTGAAGCTAAAGTAATGTCACCTTTTTGTATACCATCCCATATCTGCCGGTGNATGTAATTAGTTTGTTTNACAAGAAAGTTAGCTGTCATACGAGCTAGATCAGCTTTCATCTCAGCACCCGGATTGTAGAAGTCTTGTAAGTTTCTAACCCANTGTTTTGTTTCAACCCANTTNTCGCCNAACCNNCCCATNGAAGGAATCCACATAGCTTCGGGNTCTACTTTACCTAACCCAGAAGCAAGCCCTTGCCAACCAGTAGTGCTTTCTAAAAANTCCCAATACCCTTCGTGAGTGTCAAGCGCNGGAAAAGATCTAGANGTNANNGTTCTNAAATCCATTAAGTTNTCAGNGTCGTCTAACGAATTCCAAATNACCCACTCGCCGTCAACAGGCATAATCTTTTCNCCGGCTTCATCAAGAGGCAAACTATGGAATCCTCTTATGTNTGCTTCGCTTATTACCTCTCCTGTGAAATCATCAACAACTTCCCANTANCCATCTTTATTAATTTTTGCTTGATCGACCACAAGATTCATTTGTCTACGAACCCTGTGATGCAACAACATGCTTTCCATAATTGGTGACAATCCGGGAAGATCCCTAACAAGTTGAGCTATTGGTTCTTTTAAAGTAAGTTCCCCTGNTTCTATNGCNGCNTCTCTAGCCGCATCCCATTCAGGNCCAAGTGCCAATCCCAGTTTTGTTCTAAGCAACTCATGTTTATTTAATTCACCAAATGCATCTGTNACACGATCAATAAATCTGTTATGNGCACGAGCGCGTGATCTTAATACAAACGGATGTGTACCCACTCTNACTGCGGCGGCTTGCCACAAATCACGCAACGGATTAGTAGGAGAAAACCCTCCTATNTCTACAGCGTCACGAGATTTCTTTGGTTGCATAATCCATTCAGCTATCTCATCTANCGGATCAGATACTTCGCCAGTAACAGGATTAGTAATCTTAAANTCTTTAAACATTTCTCCAGCNNNTAAAGAACCACCTGCNNNTNTTTCTTCTGCTCGTACTGTCATAGCTATACGNCGTTCAAGATCTATNAAACGGTTCGTGTATTGACCNCCCCTAATACCAGANTTAATAGCTTTANANATTTTTACATAAGCNCCGCCAGCCCANGTAGTAGGGTCAAGAAGAATCTCTGAACCTAAAGCNCCAACAGTTCCAATAACTTTCCCNCCNAAACTATTNGGTGAAACATCGTAAGGAGATATATGATTGAAACCTCTAATAGAAGCATCAAACATTGTTAGCTGACCTGACTCTAAAACTTTTATAGCATCAAGAGTTTCTTGAGTATCTAAAGTTNCCTGCCATTGNCTAAACCTTTGACCAGCTANTTGNTCGTCACCTGTTAAAGCAACAAACTTATCAAACACTCCTTGTTGCCCNTCAGNTAANTACGNNCGNANAAGATCAACCTGTGCTTTACCTACAAGATCTATAGCTTGGTCTAATGTGCCGTGATAATACGAATCGTTTTCTCGTTTNCTTTCATTCCAAGCACCTCTCCAATCAGCAGGATTAACCATATGCCAATTATCNAAAGGNCTTCCACCACCATATTTTTGAGTTANNTAAGCACCTGTTCTNCCAAGTCTNGTAGCNAAACGAGATGGTTTCATTACCCCNTACTCCCAAACNTTACTTGCNANTTTTCCACCTACAAAACCAACAGCACGTATAGGAGCCATACCCCAAGCAACAGCTTTACCAAAATGCTCTTCAGGTAATANTGGGATATCCCATGTCAACATTCTTTTCCACAAAGCATCACGTTCACCGTTAGGTAACTCATACCCTGCGCCTAAAAGAAGTTGCTGTGTTTGAGCAGGTAAAATATTAAACTCGCCTTCTTGCATCTGCTTAGGCATAGCTTCAAATCTTTCTTTCATTTGATTAAAAGAAGCTTGATCTCGCGCACCAAGAAACTCATCTAACATATCGTTATCTGATTTAGCGCTACCAGCTAAAGAAACTAAACTTTCAGGTGAACTTTCTAAATACTCACCCGCTCCTGCTCTAAGCAACAGTTGCATACGACGGCCATACCATTCATCAGCAAAAGATGTATTAGAGTTTAATCTTCCTGTGGCTTTTCTATTGCCTGACCGTTCAGCCATTAGCTAATTGTGATGCGGCT
>NZYH01000006.1 GCA_002697825.1 Nitrospina sp.
GCCTGATTTTGAAGAATGCCTAGACAGATCGAGAAAAATATTTTTTCCGATGATAGAAGAAGCACATGTCACAAATCAGGAGGCACATTTCGAAGTTGTTTTGCAGCAGTTGATAGATGATTTTGGAATTCTATTAAATAGGAAGATTACTCTAAAAGAACTTCTTGAGGTCTATTACCTTGAAGTTTACTCCGGAAGAAGAGTCTACCCGGAAGTCATGAGAGTTNTGAGTCGTTTAAAGGAAATGGGTGTCCTAATGGGGGTTGTTTCCAATACAACTAACCCACAATTTATGAAAGAACGCGAAATGAAAATTCTTGGGNTACAGTCNTATTTTGACTTCGCAATATATTCATCGGCCACTCCTTTTCGAAAACCACATCCTTCAATTTTTGAATTAGCAATAGAAAAATTCGAAATGAAGCCGCAAGAAATTCTCTTCGTTGGGGATAATTATTCTTTAGATGTGGTAGGTGCTAAAAAAGTGGGGATGANGAGTGCATGGATAAACAGAGAACGTAAAATTATATCTAAAGATATAGAACCTGACTATGAGTTGCATTCATTGGATGATTTGCTGCGTATAGGCGCGCAATTAGTTTAGATGCGGCGATTTTTTGTGGGTAAAAANAATATTTTAAANGACTTGATAGTTATANAAGGTTCTGATGCTNCCCATATTACTACTGTTCTTCGTTTGCATGCAGGAGACGATATACAAGTTTGTGATGGAGAAGGTTTGCTTTACNTNGTAAGGCTTGAAGAAGTTAAAAACAGATCAGTCAAAGGTAAAATAATTTCTTCCGAAAAAATCGATACTGAATCGCCGTTAAAAATTCACCTTGGCCAATCATTAATCAAAGGAAATAAGTTTGATATGGTTTTAAAAAAGTCCGTGGAGCTTGGCGTTCAAACCATTACTCCGTTGTTAACAGAACGTACTGTTTTGAAGGGTGATAATGATAAAAAATTTCCGCGTTGGAAAAAGATTATCGAAGAAAGCTCCAAACAATGTGGTATCAGNAGTATTCCTCAAATATCAAGAACAGTAACCAAACTTGGTGCTTACTGCCAGCAAGCAAAGAACTCAAATTTGAAATTAATGTTTTGGGAAATGGAAAAGGATAAAGGTCTGAAGGATATTAAACCAATTGACATTCCACGTTCAGTGGATATTTTGATAGGGCCAGAGGGTGGTTTTACATTAGCGGAAGTTGAGACAGCTCGCAGCTATGGTTTTCAGACTTTGGGGTTGGGGCCTAGGATTTTTCGTGCAGAAACCGCTCCTTTGGTGGTTTTATCGTTGTTGCAGTCAAGATGGGGTGATATCAGATAAACGAAATTTACTGAAAAAGTATTCCTAAAATCAAGTGTATTCAAAAACAAACCATCCTATAATAAAGTGANTTTTAAAGTATATCGATTGTAAAAATGACATATCAATGCAAACTTAAAATCTTTGAAGGGCCTTTNGACCTTTTGCTCCATCTTTTAAAAGAGCAAAAGATGGATATCTACGATATTCCCATTGCAGAAATAACCAAACAATACCTGGGTTACCTTGAGTTAATGCAGGAGATGAATTTAGAATTGGTGGGAGAATATCTTGTGATGGCAGCAGAGTTGGCTCGAATTAAATCTAAAACATTNTTNCCAGCTCCAGAAATAGATGAGGAGTCGGATTTTAGTGGAGGTGAAGATCCACGTGCAGAGTTGATGCGTCGCCTACGTGAATACCANCGTTATCGTGATGCNGCATTTGAGCTTCGGATGAAAGAGCACGATCGACAACAGATTTTTTCAAGNGGTGGTGAAATTGAAATNGAAGAAAGCTCGGAAAATAGAGAGTTAATAGAAGTCTCTGTATTCGATCTTTTTAAGGCATACCAAAAAGTATTAGATACCANGTCTTTTGAAAAAGATTACGAAATTGAAATTACGGAAATGTCGGTTACTGATCGAATTCAATATATTCTCGATATCTTGAATTCCTCGGATAGTGTCACTTTTGAATCATTTTTCACAGTTCTTAATAGAAAACAGGAAATCATTGTAACCTTTCTAGCTATTCTTGAGTTGATGCGACTGAAGTTATTGCGGGTTCAGCAGAGCCAACATTTTGAAACCATNCGCATTTATAAGGCAACTGATCAAAAAACTCAGGATGCTATNCTTAAAGAATACCAAAGCACCCTTGACTCAGAAGTATCATGAAAACCNATTGCTCTTACNAAGGTAACTGNACTAATTCTTTTTGNGGNAATCCTTGAATTNGNTCTGGGGTTTGCTTTGTCAAANATCGTACTTTCGCTTTTTNCCAATATAATAGAAAAATCACTTTAACAAGATTTATTCCAAGTTTAGAGTTCATTTCCTCTCCAATTTAGTTTTTCTTCTAATAAAATTCCTTTTTAGTAGTTTAGAAATTTTAAATTACAAGCATTGCGTCTGAACTTATCTAAGCTATAATATAAGGCTTAACAATAAGTTAATNGTTTTTCATAATGATGCTTCGACAAATAAAAGAAGATATCGATGTTGCCTTGGAAAAGGACCCTGCAGCAAGAAATGCTTTAGAGGTTTTGATTCTTTATCCAGGTGTNCATGCATTGATCGCATATCGTTTTAACCATTGGCTTTGGGGNCTTGGGNTNAAGTTTATTGCTCGGTCCTTGTCTCAAATTGCNCGCTGGGTCACCGGAATCGAAATTCATCCNGCTGCGATAATTGGAAAACGCTTTTTTATTGATCATGGTATGGGTGTTGTTATAGGTGAGACATCGGAAGTGGGAGATAATGTATTTGTTTATCAGGGGGTTACTCTGGGAGGTTTGGCCACTAAAAAAGGNAANCGTCATCCCACGNTTTCAGATGATGTTGTAATTGGGGCCGGGGCAAAGGTTTTAGGGCCTATTAAAATTGGTTGTAATACAAAAATTGGTTCGGGATCTGTTGTCTTGCAGAATGTTCCTGAGTATTCGACAGTGATCGGAGTGCCAGGGAGGGTTGTATTTTCNGGTATATCTTCGGAAATGGAAGATGAAGATGGGCCTGAATCTTTTCCAGACCCGGTAGCACGAGCNATTGAATGCATGTTGGACCGTTTGCCAGAAATGGAAAANGAAATTCGTCACCTGAAANAAACATTAAAGGAAAATGGAATTTGCGACCCATCCCCAATTGAAGAAACNACTAGAAAAAAGATTATAGGCTAANTTTTCTTAAGAGNGATTTATCTNCAAATTTACCTCCCGTTGTTTTATCCTTANTGGTATTTTTTNAACTAGCCNCCAGCCTTTTTGCATGGAAAANATTTATTTAGACCATAACGCAACAACGCCATTACACCCTGAAGTTTTGGAGGAAATGTTGCCGGCCCTTCGTGAAAACTTTGGGAACCCTTCTAGTGTCCATTCCTTTGGACGTTTTGCCAGAGTTCAACTTGATGTGGCCCGTGAAAAGGTGGCAAAACTTATAGGTTCTCATTCCTCTGAAATTATTTTTACAAGTGGTGGTACCGAGGCAAACAATCTTGCTCTTTTAGGAGCATCGTTTAGAGATAAAAGAAAAAGTATAATTACCAGTAAAATTGANCACCCCTCAGTAATTAATCCTTGCCGACAATTAGAAGAGCAGGGGATTGAGGTTTTTTATCTTGATGTTGANCGTTACGGAAGGATTGACATAAATGAGTTGGAGTCAAAGGTAACCGAATCTACCGCTTTAATATCTCTGCAGCATGCAAACAGTGAAACGGGTGTGTTACAGGATATAAAACTAGTCAGTGAAATAGCTAAAAGTAAAGGTGTTCTCTTTCATACGGATGCTGTGCAAAGTGTGGCGAAGATTCCGTTCGANTTGAAAGAATTTCCAGTGGATATGTTGTCTATTTCCGCGCATAAATTTAATGGNCCAAAAGGAGTTGGGGCGTTATACCTTAAAAAGGGTACACCGGCTCTTTTTACTCCTATTACCGGAGGGGGNCAGGAAAAGAAAAGAAGAGGNGGNACTGAAAATGTCGCCGGAATTATTGGTTTTGGAAAGGCTTGTGAGCTGGCTANTTTGAGAATAAGCGAAAAACCTCGAATTTCTGAATTGAGAGATTATTTCTTAGATAAAATATATGAAATGATTCCAGGAGCAAATTTATTAGGAGATAAGAAAAATAGATTGCCTAATACATTAAACATAGGGTTTAAAGGGTTAGAAGGAGACACCCTTTTGATTGCTTTAGATTTAGATGGTNTTGCNGTTTCAACGGGTTCTGCGTGCAGTTCCGGTACAGGTTTGCCATCNTATGTACTTCAGGCTATGGGTATTTCAGATGAAATAATTAATAGTTCTATTCGCTTNAGTTTAGGTGAGAATACCTCAAAATTACANATCGATTCTGTGGTCGAAACCTTGATAAAAACTGTAGGCCATAATAAAACAGTAATTTTATGAGAAGAAAACTAATGATAAAGCGAGAATTATTCGATAAATAATAAAAGTTATCGAGTATTGGNGTTTAGATTATTGTATTGACAAAAANCAGGCAACCCAATATAATCCATTGATTATTAAGGGGTAATATACTTCCCCAACCGAATTTGTANGGAGAAAAACATGCCNCCGGTCACCNTATTAGCACGCCTTATACTGGTTACCTTTCTATCATTTCCTTTGTTTTTAAGTGGTTGTAGCTATTTGCCATGGGTAGGGGATGAGGAAGACGATCTTGCATTTGAAGACGATTTNCCTTTTGAAGACGAAGAATTCGTTGATGAAGACGGTGGTAAAGGAAAAAAATCAAGAAATGCTAACCGAGAAAGTAGCATTGAAGACGACTTTTTTGCTGAAGATGATTCNTTCTCGAAATCCGATGAAATGATGGAAGACGATGGATTCGGTGATGANGACCCNGATGGTTTTGCAAGTGTTGACCAACAAACAGATAGAGGCGAACTAAAGGGTGATGTTGAAANCCTNCAAAATCANCAAGAGGCTCTNATCAGTAAAGTNAGAGAGCTGGAGGAAGTCCTCAGCACATTAGAACCNAAAATAGATGCTGCNACNGAGCGCCTTGAAGGAAGCGTTTCATCAGCTACGGATTCTGCAGATTTTCTTGAGCCAGAAGTTGAAGACCTTAANTCCCAGGTGGCCAGGCTAAATGAAGAGATCTCNCGAATTAAAANNCAAAAATCCAACGTAGCAAAACCAAGTCGGACAAAAAGGCATCGCCGCAAAGCCAAAACCCCTCCAGAATATGATAGGGCTTTGTCTGCTTATCGCAGTAAAAATTATGATGAATCTATCTTGTTATTCCAAAACCTGGACCTTAGTAATCCGCCCAGTAGGTTAAGAGATAATATCGCTTTTTGGATTGGAAGTAACTATCTGGCACTTGAAATGTATGATGATGCTATTTTGCAATTTGAAACCGTGTTAAATAAATATCCTGGTGGTAACAAGGTGCATGATTCTCGCTATATGCTAGGCGTAGCATATTCCAAAAAAGGGGAAACTAGCCGGGCAATTGAAATTTTAGAAGGTGCCTTAAAAAGAAATCCCTCTGCTGAAGTTCGTGGCAAGATACTGGCCCAATTAAACCGAATTCAATAGCTTTTTATTAAATCAGCTCTTATCTATTTGCAGTTGAAGCTAATTCAGAATTAGGTTATNCTCCTTCCAAGAAGGCTTNATTNCATNCAAAATTNGGTCTNTTTTTATATTTATCCTCCGGCTATAATTTTNTCGGTTCTTCCATAGAGANCCCCAANANTTTTAGAGCAGCTCGGTCTGTTTGAATTCCCNATAATTTTNAATTTTTTAACTTAGGTTGATAGTGGGCTTTTNAAAATCGAAATAGAATTTCACTATGACCATGATAAGAAAACATAGCCAGCTTTATTCAACTGCAATATTTTTTTTTAATAGTTTTTCTATTGCACTTGCCTGGTTATGTGCCTATTTATTTAGATTTGAATTAGAACTTTTTTCGCCTGCTAGTAGCCCACCTGTCCAAAATATGTATCTATATGCGTTTCTACCAGTATGGGTGATATTTTATATAAATAGCAAAATGTTAGGCCATGATAAGCCTATCAGTATGCACTCACCAACCATTGAATATTTTTCGATTCTGAAATTAACCTCACTGTCTGTTCTTTTATTAACTGCCACCACATTTTTTTATCGCGAACTATCATTTTCGCGGATTATGACAGTATATTTTTGGATTTTTGCTAATATTTTCTTATTTTTGTCTCATAGNTTGGTGCGTTTATTAGTTAAGGAANTTCATGGTCGNGGAATGGATTTACAAAAAGTNNTGNTAGTGGGTGCTGGNGAATTAGGGCAGAANGTTGTTAAAAAACTTGATTTGTANCCCGAAATTGGTTTTTCTGTAATGGGTTATTTATCNAAGAACCCGGAAAAAGTGGGCAAAGAATTATTAGGGCATAAGGTGTTGGGTCTATATGAGGATTTGAACCAATGTATAAAAGAATATGATGTTAACCAANTGTTTATTGCGCTTCCTTTAAATGCCCATGACCAATTGGAGAAGATTTTGACAAGNCTGGAGGTTGAGACAGTTGATATTAANCTTGTTCCNGATTTGTTACGTTATATGGATTTGCAATCNGGAATTGAGGAACTTGATGGGATGCCGGTGATTAATCTGACTGAGTCTCCTCTTTATGGTTGGAATACCATTTTTAAAAGAAGCTCNGATATTATTCTTTCAGGNTTGGCTATTACAATTACGTTCCCAATTATGATCTTAATTGCCATAGCCATTAAAATAACTTCCCGTGGGCCTTTATTATACGCACAGGAGAGAATGGGATTAGATAGAGCCGTTTTCATGATGTATAAATTTAGATCTATGAGAATTGGAGCAGAAACCCAAACGGGTCCTGTTTGGGCTAAAGAAGANGATGATAGAAGAACCCCTATTGGAGCATTTTTGCGAAGTACCAGCCTTGATGAATTACCACAGTTTTTTAATGTATTGATGGGGCAGATGAGCCTCGTTGGCCCTCGGCCTGAAAGACCGGTTTTTGTGGATGAATTTAAAAAGTCTATCCCCTTTTATATGCTTAGGTTAAAGATGAAGGCAGGTTTAACTGGTTGGGCCCAGGTGAATGGTTGGCGAGGAAATACCTCTCTGGAAAAAAGGATAGAGTTTGATCTCTACTATATTAAAAATTGGTCATTGTTATTTGATATTAAAATTCTATTTTTAACTATATGGAAGGGGTTGATAAATCGACATGCCTACTGAGCCGAGAGTTTTAGCTGTTATTCCGGCACGTTGGGCTTCATCCCGGTTTCCTGGAAAGCCGCTTGCAAATATTGTAGGGGTGCCTATGATTCAAAGAGTGGTAAAGCAGGCTCAAAAAGCAAAATATATTACGGAAGTGATCGTAGCTACCGATGATTCTCGTATTTTTGATCTGGTGAATAAAAATGGTGGTGTCGCAATTATGACGTCTGCTGAGCATCAATCAGGTACAGATAGGGTTGCNGAAGTAGCTCGTGATAAAGACTGTGATATTGTAGTGAATATACAAGGTGATGAGCCTTTGATTCCTCCCNAGAATATTGAAAAGGTGATAGAGCCTTTAATTAAAGATACTTCGGTTTCCGTCACCAGTTTAAGAATTTTGATTCAAAACCCGAAGGATATTTTTAATAAAAATATTACAAAAGTAGTGGTNGATAAATTTGATTTCGCTTTATATTTTTCAAAAGGTCCCATCCCATGGGATCGAGATACATGGTCGGTGAAAATGGAAGATGTTTTGAGTTTAACCTCACCTTTATGGTTTAAACATATTGGNCTTTATGGNTACCGAAAAAAGTTTTTGNTGGAATACTCAGCNNTGCCTGTATCCCCTCTTGAAAAAATTGAAAAACTGGAACAGCTAAGAATTTTGGAAAATGGATTTTCTATTAAAGTGGTAGAAACTGACTTAGATTCAACAGGTGTAGATTCTCTAGCTGATATTGAAATAATTGAAAAACAGTTGGCTCTTTCCCCTGATAATTGACCCATTGAGGAACTTAAGTGAATAAAAAGAATAATGGTAAAAAAGTAAAATATATATTTGTTACGGGAGGTGTTCTCTCTTCCTTAGGAAAAGGAATTGCGGCCTCCTCTATAGGAAGTTTGCTTGAGTGCTCGGGGCTTACAATAACTATTTTAAAACTGGATCCTTATATCAATGTTGACCCCGGTACTATGAANCCGTTTCAACATGGAGAAGTATATGTAACTGATGATGGAGCTGAAACCGATCTCGATCTCGGGCATTATGAGAGGTTTACCCATGCCAAAATGCGTCGTGCCAATAATATTACGGCAGGAAAAATTTATCATAATGTGATTCAAAAAGAACGAAAAGGAGATTATTTAGGTGCTACAGTTCAGGTTATTCCGCATATTACAGATGAAATAAAGAAGCATATAAAAAATTTGCAGGGGGAGGTAGATGTAGTAATCTGCGAAATTGGAGGTACGGTTGGTGATATAGAGAGTCTTCCATTTCTTGAGGCTATAAGACAATTCCGTTTCGAAGTTAAACCAAAAGACATTTTATATGTTCATTTGACTTTAGTACCTTATATAAAAACTTCNGATGAATTAAAAACAAAGCCCACCCAACATAGTGTTCAGAAGTTAAGAGAAATTGGTATTCAACCCGATGTTTTGCTTTGCAGGACAGAAAAGCAATTATCAAAATCTTTGAAAGAGAAAATCGCCTTATTTTGTAATGTTGATACGAGATCTGTTATCACTGCTATGGATGTCAGTTCCATCTATGAAGTTCCATTGAGTCTTGAAAAGGAAGGGTTGCGAGAAATCATTCTTGAAAAACTTGGAATGAAAGTGGAACAACCCGATTTAGAGCGGTGGGAAAATATTAATAAAATTCTAAAGAAACCTGNCGGGAAAGTTAAAATTGGAATTGTTGGGAAATATGTCGATCTTAAAGAATCCTATAAAAGCCTNACCGAAGCTTTGATTCATGGTGGAATAGGTAATAATGTTGGTGTTAAGTTTAACTGGGTGGATGCAGAAGAACTCGAAAATGAAAATGGATTGAAGCAATTGACGGAATGCGACGGAGTTCTAGTTCCCGGAGGATTTGGAGATAGAGGGATTGAAGGTAAGATCAACGCAGTTAGGTTTGCGCGAGAAAATAAGGTGCCTTATTTTGGAATTTGCCTGGGAATGCATTGCGCGACCATTGAGTTCGCAAGGCATGTTGCAAAACTTAAAAATGCAAATAGCTCCGAATTCTCCTCAACTTCTCCTTATCTGGTTATTGACCTTCTNCCAGATCAAAATGCGGAAGGTGATATGGGAGGTACCATGCGNCTTGGTGAGTACCCNTGTCAATTGAGGAAAAAATCNAATGCCTACAAAGCCTATGGGAAGAGAGAAATAGAAGAAAGACATCGCCATCGCTATGAATTTAACAATATGTATCGTATCCAGATGGAAGAGGCNGGACTAAAAATTAGCGGTTTATCTCCGAATGGCAATCTTGTAGAAATAATCGAATTGGAAGATCACCCCTGGTTTTTGGCAGGCCAATTTCATCCTGAGTTCAAGTCNTCTCCAATGCGGCCACACCCCTTNTTCCGTGATTTTATTTCATCAGCCCTAAAACATCAAAAGGGCAACCATAAAGGCTGATGACAACTTCCGGATAATTGNCTTTATGGAAAAACTGTTCGCTGGATTTTTTTTCATAGNCTTTTCGAGTTAGCATCTTTTTTAAAAANCCGTATTGAAAAATCATAAATAGTNCTAAATATATCTATTATTTTATCCAATGCTTTAAAGGGTTTTTCCTTTTGCATTTTATAACTGGAATAAACAACCACGACCAATAAAATTATATTAGGAATCCATACTGAAATATAAGAATCTAGTTTTCCAATCCTCCCTAGATTTTGAGTCATAATTAATAAGACATAGTATAAAAGGATTACCAGTATGGTTATTCCGAAGCTTCCAGATTTTCCTGAGCGACTGGATTTGATACCTAGTGGCGCACCCAGAAAAGCGAATAATATGCAGGCGAAGGGGATGGAGAATTTCTTGCTTATTTCGACTTCAGCTCCAGATGTGGGAAGTCCCTTCTTTTTTAGTTCCTTTATTTTTTCTTTTATCTTGCCTAGAGAAAGCTCTTTATTACCTGCTAAAGCTTTTCTTTCTAATTTTTCTGTCTCAGGTAAACTAAGANTAATATCATAGCGGTCAAAATTTAAGGTTTCGTAATTTCCTCTATCCTTACTTAATTTATGGATAGTTCCATTATTTAATTTCAATTGTATTTTTAATGTTTCTGGGTTTGGGTAGATAATTCCTTCGGTCGATGTGATGATTTTTGGAGATTCCTTGCGACTGGTTTCGGCAATAAAGACACCTTTCAATAATGAGTTCTGATCATGTTCTTTTACCACAAGGATCAGGTCTTTGAAGTCTTTATTAAAAACATTTGGTTTTATATCAAAATTTGCCCGATTTTTAATGATATCGTATATTAATATTTTGTAAGATTGATTTCCCCAGGGTATTGCCCAAAACATTATGATATTGGCGAGAATATAAGTCATGAATGCAAAACAGGCTACAGGTTTCATAAGTTCTAAAAAACTCCAGGTAGATGCCTTCATTGCTATCCATTCATTGTTTGCAGAAAACTGATTGAAAGTAACTACTGATGCTAATAGGACACCCATAGGAATTGTTAGAGCCAGAAATGCAGGGGAAATATAGGTCATCATCATTACCATTTCATTAAAATTTACTCCGCGGTTAACGATCATCTCAGCCATAAATAAAAACTTATCCAGATATAATATGGTTGTAAACGCGCCCGTGCATATGAGAAACAGCTTGACTAGTTCCTTGAATATATATTTATCTATGGTNTTGAAAAACATATGGAGAGAAAAACCTTTTGCGAAAAAAATAAATTTGGTAAGTATTAGGGAGAAATTTATGATGATTCCTTTTACCAATAGCTAAATTATACTACAGTCTAGATGAATTTACTTTTATCCATTTCTTATGTCTAAAATAATTTCGAAGCCTAATCACAAACGTTTGCCGGGATGGTTAAAGGCACCCCTTCCTAAGAATAAAAATTTTTTTGAACTAAAATCCCTTGTTCAAAAATATAATTTNAATACAGTTTGTGAATCTGCATCCTGCCCAAATATTGGTGAGTGCTGGGATGCCGGGACNCTTACATTTATGATTCTTGGTGATTCCTGCAGTCGTGCCTGTAANTTTTGTGATGTGGCGACAGGNAATTTAATTAAACCCAATCCTGATGAGCCTAGGCAGATTGCTGAGACCCTATCTAAATTAAATCTCCGTTATGCGGTTATTACCTCCGTTGATAGGGATGATTTGCCAGATGGTGGCGCAGAACATTGGGTAAAGACCATTGAAATGGTGCGGTCATTGTGTCCNNATATGAAAATTGAAACTTTAATTCCTGATTTCCAAGGNGATATCAATCTGGTTNACAAAATATGTGANGCCGCACCTGATGTGCTTGCTCATAACCTGGAAACGGTTAAATCATTACAACACTATATACGCCCCCAATGTCGATATACTTGGTCTTTAGATACTCTTAAAACAGCTTCTTTAAGAAAAGGTTTGATTGTGAAAAGCAGCCTTATGTTAGGTCTTGGGGAAAAAGAAACCGAAGTGATTAATGCAATGAAAGATTTAGTTGATTCGGGTTGCCAAATTCTTTCTTTAGGTCAATATCTGCGTCCCTCACCCAAACACGCTGAGGTCATAGAATTCATTCATCCAGATCAGTTTTTTAGATATAAACAAATAGGGGAATCTTTGGGTTTGGCCCATGTAGAGGCGGGGCCGCTTGTTCGCAGTTCTTATATGGCTGATCAGCAAGCACAAGCTGTGGGCGTNCTTTAAGTAAGATNTTTTAATANCTTNTGTNATTTTNTGAAAAGAATACGCATATATCTTACTTGTAATGTGATGTTCCCCCTTNATGCCGATGGTTCGCAATTGTTTTGCGATTAAATTTTAATAATAAAGGAGAGTAAAATGTTGATAAAACATGGCACNCTNTTATCCGCCATCATTTTATTTTTATTTGGACTCACGACCGTGTCCCCCGTTTTTGCAAGTGGTTTTGGGGATCGCCTATCGAAATGTAATAGCAAAAAATCGATAAATGCTGCGAAAGATAATAAAAATAAGGCTAAGGTGGAATGTTACCAGAAACTTGTTTCGGATATAATCGCCCGGTTAAAAAAAGAATGCGGTAGCCAATATACAAATNTAACTACTAAAATAAAAGGTCATAAAAGGACCACTTTTTCAAAAGCACGCGATTACTGCTCTAAGGGAAAAAAGCTTGAATGTTTTAAGGAACTCGCGAAAAAATCAAATAAGCAATTTGATTATTATGAAGAGACCAGNTACTGCAAGTGATATATGAAAATTATTTTTTACCATTCAAGATNGATTTGAAAACGAATAGTCATCTTTNCTAAAGGAGACATTATGAGTGATAAATATTTGAAGATTATTCTTATTTCTGCTGTAGGTGGATTATATATGATTGCGTATTCTTTGTTTTATATTGGGACCCGTCTGAGTCATTTAGGATAGATAAAATCAATGACATAATTAAAAAAATTCATACTAAATCTATTGCTGATTAACAAGCACAAGCTATAGTTGTAGTATAAATTTTTTAATTACTTTATCGTTTCCATCTACAGTGGGACATGGAATCACCAAATTTAAAAATTAATGAGAATGTAAATGGTACAAAGAGACGAACCAGTCATTGAATCAAGAGTATTAGGAAAAAACATTAAAAAAACACCTGAACAGACTAATCTTAAAAAAGTAATAAAAAACCTTCTGGAAAACTCGCCTTATGGTGTTCTTGCAACTCAATATAAAAGCCAACCTTATGCATCCCTTTTAGCTTATGCGTTTACCGGCGANCTTCGGAATATTATTTTTGTAACACCTCAAACTACCCGTAAATATAAACTTCTAAATAATTGTAAGCAGGTTGCCTTCCAGGTAGATAATAGGTCAAGTAATCCAACAAACCTGATGAGTATAGAATCCTTAACTGCAACAGGTCAGGCCCATCAAATAAAATTTGGATCATCAGAATATAAAAAGTTTTGCAAACTTTTAATAAAACGCCATTCTTATCTCAAAGATTTCACGGAATCGCCTTCATGCAGCATTTTTTCTGTAAGTGTTGTTAGATATTTTCATGTCATTCGGTTTCAAGAGGTTTCAGAATGGCCGATTTAAATCGATTTGTTGTGGAATTAGAAAAAGCTCATAAATATGATATTCGGCAAGTTGGCGGAAAAGCTAAAAATCTTGGTAAGTTGTCGCAATTTGGGTATTCAATTCCAAGAGGCTTTTGTCTGTTATCTTCTGCCTATGATTCTTTTGTCCAACACAATGAGCTTTCCAAAGTCATCTCCATGGAGCTGGGTAAAAAGTCATTAAAAACTATGCGGTGGGAGGAAATATGGGATTCAGCACTTCGTATAAGATCTTTTTTTCTAAATAATCCTTTTCCCAATGTTCTAAAAACAGAAATTCAAGAATTGATCCATAGTATTGGTAAAACCACTTCTCTTGCAATCAGGTCTTCTTCCATAAGTGAAGATTCATCACAAAATTCATTTGCAGGNCTCCATGAAAGTGTCACGGATATAGTTGGGCTTGATGCCACTTTGAAGGCTATAAAAGTTGTGTGGGCATCTCTATGGTCTGATGCAGCTCTTCTGTATCGAAAAGAATTAGGGCTGTCGATAATGAAAAGTAAAATGGCTATTGTTATTCAATCAATGCATTTAGCGCCAGTATCTGGTGTCGCATTTGGTCAAGACCCTNGAGGTTTAAATAAGAATCACGAAATTATTGAAGCCGTTTCAGGAAAATGCTCTAAACTTGTAAATGCTGAGGTAGACCCCGATACATGGGTTGTCGATAGAAATAAAGGCATTGTATTAAAATGGAAAGCAGGTTTCAGGCAAACTATTTCGGAAAAATCTCCTTTATTAAGCAATAAAGAAGTTGCTTCATTGCATGGGCATATTCGCAAACTCGCCAAATATTTTAATTACGAACCTGATATTGAATGGACTGGTTCATCTTCNAAACTTACTCTGCTACAAATCCGACCTATTACAGCTCTTAAAAAAAATAAGAGTGACAAAAGGCAGTGGTATCTAACTTTACGATTAAAACCCAAAAAGTTAAGAGAACTTTGTAAAAAAGTAAATGAAGAAATCATTCCTGCAATGAAAAATGATGGGGAAAGTTTAGCGACTGAAAAAATTCTGGGTAATAGCCGGCAAAATATTTTAAAAAATTTGAATAACCGTTTTAAGTTACTTGTTAAATGGCGNAAGGTTTATAAAAAAGATCTTATTCCATTTGCAGACGGTGCTCGTTCTTTTGGNATATTTTATAATGAGCTTATACAGCCAAGCGATCCATATGAATTTGTGAGTTTGTTACAAAGNAAGGATTTATTGTCATTTAAACGTAATCAGACTCTTGTTGTAGCANCAAAATTTTTGATTAGGCATAAAGCACTTCATGACTTTATTAGTAATTCAGTAAAAGGAGTNGATAAACTATCATCAACAGCCTTTAATAAGTTTCTAGATGAGATCGCTGACAAGCCCGGTGGATCAACTTTTAAAAATAAATTAAAGAAATTACTTGCGACGGAGTTTGATGTTGCCTTTGAAGGTCGTCGTGTTAATGACGAACCTTATATCCTCCTTACTAAAATTCTTGAGCTTGCCATTTGGATGAATGGTAAGCAGATTCGAAATAAAAAAACAAAAAAGCCAAATTTAATAGAGCTTGAGAATAAATATATAAAAAAAGCTTTAAGCAATAAGGATTTGGCTGCAGAGCTTTTAGGGATTGGTAGGCTTAGTTGGCAATTACGGGATGATGACAATATCTTGCTAGGACGAATTGAAAGTCAATTTTTGCGAGTTCTTGATGTTGCCGATANGTTTTTAAGAAAGANNAAGCAGTTATATGGCAAAAGGCTTTCTGAAGAGCATTTTAAAAAAGCAATAGAGCTGTTAAAAGATGAATCTAAACTCTATAAAATACCAATAGANCAAATAATGNAAAAGAAGGGGGTGAAAATTAATTCGCTTCCCCGACAATTACTTGGTCAACCCGCATCGCCAGGTCTTGCCTCGGGNNTAGCATGTTGTGTTAATGATATTAAAGATTTTAATCGGTTCAAGCCTGGCTTTGTTTTGGTTTGCGATTCTATTCAGCCTCAAATGACTCATCTTGTCCCATTGGCTTCGGCAATTGTTGAGAGTAGGGGGGGTATGTTAATTCATGGCGCGATTATAGCTCGTGAACTAGGAATTCCTTGTGTCAATGGCATTAAAGATGCTTCTGAATTATTGCAGGACGGAGTAAAGGTTACGGTGGATGGACATCTTGGAATCGTTACGGTTGGAGAACCGGAATTTGATAAAGAACTTATCTGAGTAGAGCCTTTGTCTTGTAGATATAACATTATACAAACCTGATTTATTACCCTACTTTCCAATTCTGTTGATGATGTGGCCAATTCCGTCGCTTTTTCTATTCCTCCCTCATAATTAGTCATATTTGCATGATTTTTATACTCATTGGCACGTAGTTTGCTATTTGTAAATAAGGATAGAAATGTCAAAAATTTGCCATAACGAGGAAAATGATTGATTTAAATATCATAGAACATATGAAAACGTTAACCGGTTCCAATACTACGTTTTCTAAGGACAATGTTTCCCAAAAAGATTTTTATTCTATTTTGATAAAGCATCAGTTAAATATGATAGATGCTTGGAATCCCAAGAAGTCCGATTCTTTTACTGGTATTAATTCGGGCCAACTTACCGAGGCGTTTTTGAAATTTAAAGATATTCAAAAAAGCACGATACTAAAACCATCTATCGACACACAAAAGGTTCTAAAAAGCTATCAGAAAGAAAATCCTGCGAAAGTAAGNTCAAATGTTGTCAATAAAAATTCTTTATATAAAATTGCCAACCAAGTTGCCCAAAAAAATAACGTACCNGAGACTTTGTTTGAAAAGTTAATACAAACCGAGTCTGCATTTAATCCCAATGCTAAAAGTCCCAGAGGAGCAATGGGTCTCGGTCAACTTATGCCGGCAACAGCTGAAGAACTGGGCTTGAGTTTAAAGGAAGATCATTCTTCGGGTTCGATTTTGCATCCGGAATCTAACCTGAATGCTTCCGCAAGATATCTGAGAAAACTGTTTGATAAATANGTTGGAGAAGGTATTCCCTCTGAGGAGGCGTGGAATTTTGCTGCAGGAGCCTATAATGCAGGGATGGGAAATATCGGTCGTGCAATGGAAAGGGTAAGTGGGAAAATAGTTAAAAACTGGGACCAAGTCGCAGAAGTTTTACCTGAAGTGACTGGAAAATATTCTTCCGAGACCATAAAGTATGTGAATCGACTACGAGCTTGATTTTTTTTCCTTTTTGAATTGGTAAATTTAAGAAAACTTAATTTGGTTCAAAAATTTTCTACCCCCCGCCTAGTAATCGCGATAAACCCACATAGATATAAATTCTATTATCAGAAGGATATAACCTGATAACAGATGATGTTTAATTAAAGATAAGCTTTTTGTCTCTATTGGTATTTGCAGAGAAAAAAAGGTAAACTCTATCTTAATTTTTTTTTTAATTGGAGATAAGAAATGGATTTGGGTATGGTGCTGTCTGTTGGTCTTGGTGGGATAATTGTGGTTACGGTTATTTATTATTTTCTTACTGAATGGAATGCTGATTAAAAATTATCTTTAGCTAACAAAATTAGTATGGCAGGGGAATTTCTTTTTTTATCAGAGATTCCTTTTTTTCTTTCGGCCACTTTTTTATGGCCGCTTCTGTTTTTAATGCCTTTGAATGATCTCCGATCTTTTTTTGAAAGACNAGTTTAAGGGGCTTTTTTCCTCTAAGGTATTTAGCTGCTTTTAATCCTCCCTCCTGATGCTCTTTAAACCTTCTTTGAACATCCTGTGTGACTCCAGTGTATAGGTGACCTTGGTTGGTACGAATTAAATACAAATGCCACATTATTATTAAATTTCATCTTGATTGAACATGGGAATAAAATCTGCGAGCCCCTCTTCTTTAAGTTTATTGACCGGTACAAACCTTAAGGACGCCGAGTTGATGCAGTACCTTTTACCCGTAGGCTTGGGTCCATCGTTAAATAGGTGACCGAGATGCGAATCTGCATTTAGTGATCTAAGCTCTACGCGCGTCATACTGAAAGACCTATCAGTGCGACTTACAATATTTTCGGGGACCAGGGGNCGAGTAAATGAAGGCCAACCGGTACCAGATTTAAATTTATCCTTGGAGCTAAATAACGGTTCTCCTGAAACAATATCGACGTAGATACCAGCCCGTTTATTATCCCAATACTTATTCATAAAGGGCGGCTCCGTACCATTTTTCTGGGTTACCTTGTATTGTAATTTACTTAATTTTTTAATCGCTTGGCCTTTATCCAAAACCTTAATGATCTGGAACCTTTCTGTCTGGTTCGCTTGCGATACTTTATACTCCNTGTCTTTGCCCCAGAGTTTATTTATATACTCATCACGACCAGAACCTGCACGATAAATTTTGTAACGAATATAACTTTTTTTAAAAAAGTCCTGNTGATACTCTTCTGCTTTATAAAAGGGTTTGGCCTCAATGATAGGGGTTACTATTTTTTTTTGGAAACGTCCGCTTTTAATAAGTTTGTTTTTTGATTTTTCTGCAATTTTCTTTTGTTCTTCACTCGTGTAGAAAATTCCTGTTCGATACTGGTCTCCGCGGTCTACAAACTGGCCACCATTATCCGTGGGATTAACATTCCTCCAATACACTTCAAGTATATCTGCATAGGAAATCTTTTCCGGATCAAAATGAATTTGCACNGCTTCTAAATGAGATGTCTGACCTGAAGCGACCTGCTTATAGGTAGGGTTTTTCTTTTTGCCACCGGTATATCCTGATATTGCCTGCGTAACACCGGGTAGATCCTCAAATGGATGTTCCATGCACCAAAAACAACCACCCGCAAGAATGGCAATATTTTTATTTGTACTTGTTGCCTTTGTAGGAATAATGGCTGGTTTTTTATAAGAAAATTTATTCGTATTTTCAGGCAGTAATTTTGCCAGAAGAAATACACCTATTATTAATATTAATCCGGCATATATTTTATTCATGACCTTGTTTCCTTTTAAGATTGCATCTGTAATTGTTGATCTACCTTAATGATATCAAAACTCNGAAAAGTCTGCATTAAAGCTGATTAATTTAAAAGGCTTATCCAAAAACCTGTTGATTATAGGGGGGGTNTTAATTTGTCTTGTNTTTNTTGATCAAACATGGATNTGAACTTTGATTGAATCGGNTTTAAGGAGTTGGTATTNAAATTTTCTTTCGTAGTTATGATTATTTAATGCTTTGTATGAAGAAAGAAATTTCTTTCATCATATTCTTAAAATCCGGGTTGAAGGTTAACCTTCTGACCGGGTGGCCCGCATTTTCATCATTTTTTTCGCCATACTTAACTTTCGAATTTACATTGATTTCCTGTTCGCACTGTTTTAGCTCGTTAATTTTGGCTGTATAAGCCAGGCAATTTTTATATTCTCCGTTTCTACCGTAATAATGATTTGTGGGACTCACAGTTAGAGATAAATGGGAGTAATTCAATATCCCAGAGGCTTTGTTGGAGATTTGTTTTGTTTTGATTGTGCCACCTGTACAAATTGTCTTTTTTTCTTTTATATTTACGTCACCGGTATACCAAATCATAAAATTGTTTGGATTTTGCGTATGATTGCAGAAGAAATCCTTGGCAACCAATGGATCCACAGTCGCATCATTTGAGCTTATTGCTATAAAAATAGGCATTTTGATGGGATTTTTGCTATCGGTAAGGCCTCGCATGTCTTTGGTTAAATAATGAAACTGAGCACCCGCATTTGCAGGAAAAGATTCATATTTCACTTTATCCTTATCAGGTAATACATCCAACCACGCCGCCCTTGGAAGGTATTTCCCAAGAGTTGCAATCCATCCGGCCACAAAACCTAATGGGGTTTTTTCTTTGATTCCGGGAGAAATGAGTATTAAACCCTTTATATTCCGAGGTTCGTTTTTACGCAGTACATGATGTATTGTGAGTGAGGCGCCTGTTGAAAAACCTACGATATAAAGTTNGTCCACGATTGTTACAAAACTTTCAATCCCTGCATCTGTAGCCTCGATCCATTTCGAATATTTAATGTTTAGCAAGTCTCCAGGAATTGTTCCATGACCGGGTAGTANAATGGAGCGAACCCAGTAGCAATCTTTCTTAAACTCATTGCCAATATCTCTTAGCATGAAGGGTGAATCGGTCAAACCATGGATTAATAGGACCCCTTTTTTATAAGGTTGCGAGTTGCCGCATTTGTTTTTATCGGGTTTGAACTCAAAAGGGAGGCGAGCTTCAACCCATTGAGGTTCAAGTTTGCCTTTTGTTGCTTTTTCGATCAGATTTTTGGTTTTTTCAATATACTGNGTAAAGTTTTTTTCAGGTAAAGGTATCCTGAGGTTTGAGGGTTTATGTCGAGATCCCATGCTTCCATTGCATGCACTCAAGTGCAGTGTGAAAAACAAAACCCACATACACGACTTGGCTTGATGCAGCATAGAACCTCTTTGGTTTTCGTTTTACGGAGATACCTGGAGTTTTATTGCTTGGCGTGGCAACGAACAAAACGATTTTTATCTCCTGAAATTTCAGGATATGTCATTGTACATTTTTTTGCCAAGGAAGAACCCTGTTCTTCTTCTAAGTAAATAGGGCAGCGAGGATGAAAATGGCAAGCAGCCGGTGGTTGAAGAGGCGAGGGGACATCTCCTGTTAACGGTTCGAAAGGTTTGCGCTCTCCCAAATCCGGAACCGAACTTAAAAGCGATTTGGTATAAGGGTGTTTGGGGTTATTAAATAAATCCTCCACCGGACCCTGCTCGACGATTCTTCCTAGGTACATGATAGCCACTGTATTTGCGAGATACCTTACCACGCTTAAATTATGGCTGATAAATAGGTAAGTCAGGTCATGTTTGACTTGTAAATCTTTAAGGAGATTTAATATTTGTGCTTGCACTGATACATCAAGTGCGCTGGTAGGTTCGTCTAGAACTAGGAATTCAGGTTCAAGAATTAAGGCCCTGGCAATGGCGATTCTTTGGCGCTGGCCTCCTGAAAATTCGTGAGGGTACCGTTCCAATACAGAATCACTTAGACCTACTTCTTTCATTACGTGCAAAATTTTTTCTAATTTTACCTCATAAGATAGGTCTGGAAAATGAACTTCAAGGCCCTCGCCAATAATTCCTTCAATGTTCATTCTAGGTTGTAGTGAACCGAAAGGATCTTGAAAAACCATTTGCATATTTTTTCGAAAATATTTTAGGTGATTTCCGGTTAACTGCATCAAATTTTGACCCGCAAAAATTACTTCGCCTTGAGCGTATGAATTTAATCTTATAATAGATTCCCCAAGTGTGGTTTTTCCGCAACCCGATTCGCCCACTAAGGCTAGGGTTGAACCCTTAGGAATTTCCAGATCGACATTATCTACAGCTTTAATGTGATTTACCGTGCGCAGAAACACACCTTTCTTTACCGGGAAATGTGTTTTCAGATTTTTGACGGAGATGAGCGGTAAAGGGGATGGATGATTTTGGGGAATGGTTTTTTTTCGAGAATTTAAATCCCATTTTGAATTAATTTCTTTATCCAAAAGATGGCAGGTGACGTGATGCCCTTTAGTTAAAACGTGAGGCAGACTTTCATTTTTACAAATCTCCATTTGCGCGGGGCAACGATCCAAAAACCGACAACCTTCGTTGTAATCGGTTGCTGAAGGCACCACTCCGGGTATGGTATCAAGTAGAAAAGCAGGTTTTTCCAATTTGGGTATGGAACTAAAAAGTAATTTAGTGTAGGGGTGTGCCATGTTTTTAAATATTTGTTCCCGACTACCGTATTCTGCGATGCGGCCTCCGTACATAATGCAAAGATCGTCTGCCATCTGGTTGACGATTCCCATATCATGCGTGATGAGTAATATCGCCATGCCGGTTTGTTTTTGTAGGTCACTCATCAAACGTAATACCTGGGCCTGAATCGTGACATCCAAGGCAGTGGTCGGCTCGTCTGCTATAAGTAGTTTGGGTTCGCATGCTAGTGCCATGGCAATCATTACTCTTTGTTTCATTCCTCCGGATAATTGATGTGGAAAATCATCGATTCGCTTTTTAGGATCAGGAATCCCAACACGATCCAGTAAGTCAATGGCACGGTTGCGAGACTCGCTCTCCGCAATTTTCATATGTTGTTTTAAGGGCTCCTGCAATTGATCACCAATTCGAAAAAGAGGATTGAGGGAGGTCATAGGCTCTTGAAAGATCATGGCGATATCATTACCACGTAATAAACGCATTTCTTCCTGGTCGAGTTTGGATAGGTCACGGTCTTCGAAAAAAACTTTTCCTGAAGGATGAAAGCCGTTTTCTGCAATCAGTTTGATAATGGAAAACGCTGTTTGTGTTTTCCCGCAACCTGACTCACCGACCAATGCCAGGGTTTTACCTTGCTCCAGATCAAAAGAAACTCCATCTACGGCCCGGGCAATTTGTCCGCGCCCGACATTAAAATGAGTAGAGAGGTTTTTGACAGATAAAAGCATTTTTTTAAAGAGTTTTTCGTGGATCGAATGCGTTTCTTATTCCTTCCCCTACAAAGGTAAGGAGTGTGATCGTTAAGCTAAGAGTTATGAATGTGGGTAGTAATATCCATATCGCATGGAGATTATTTTTCCCTTGAGCCAACAGTTCCCCCAAGCTTGGCGCAGGACTGGGTACACCAAGATTTAAAAAATCGAGGCTAACCAATGCCAGAATTCCTGCTGTTACCTCAAAGGGAAAAAAAGTTACGACCGGGGTTAAGGCATTGGGTAAAATATGGCGGCGCATGATTGTAAAATTCGAAACCCCCAGACTTTTTGCTGCTTTGACAAACTCATAATTTCTTATTTTTAAAAATTCCGCACGTATGTATGCAGCTATCCCCATCCATGCGGTCAGATTTAAAATTAAAAAGAGGAGTAGAGCTGAAGGTACTAAAAATGAGCTGAGAATAATCAAGATATAAAGTCGAGGGATCGACCCCCAGATTTCCGTTATTCTTTGTCCTGAAAGATCAACCCATCCACCAAAAAACCCCTGAGTTCCACCAATCAGGCATCCAATCAGGGTTCCCGTTATGGCAAGAGAAACTCCAAATAGCATGGATATTCTGAATCCATAAACCAAACGCGCTAGCACATCTCGGCCGCGGTCATCGGTCCCTAAATAATGACCATCTTCCCAGGAAGATGGATGAAAGCCATCCCCGTCATGGGTCTCAGTNNGGTAGGGTGCAGCGAGTACGACATTACCCGTGGTCGATTCTGTGGGAATATATTTATAGTCATAACGTACTGGAGGCCAAAACATCGAATATTCCCTTGGGGAATTGTTTGTCGGTTCGGGTTGGTTTTGTATTACAGGGGTTGATTCATCTTCCTCGTCCTCGAAGTCTCCAAGNTCTAGGCCCAAACCTTTTTCTTCTGTATAAATAGAACTGGATTCTATGCCACTTAAAAGATTAATAAAATTTTTTGATTTGTAATCGGGTTCGCTAGGTAAAACNCCACCAAAGTCTTTTTCGCTATAAGTAATTACGATAGGAAAATAAGATTTTCCATCTACTACAAGTAATATCGGTCTGATATTACAAATTAACTCTGCGGGGAGAGAGATGAAAAAAAGGAAAGCTAATATTAAAAAACTGTAATAAGCCCTCCGGTCATTTCTAAAAATGTCCAGCTTCGTTTTCCATTCTTTATTTAAACGCAGCATATTATCCCTGGGATTCGTCAAAAGATATTCTAGGATCTATCAAGACATAGGATAGGTCGGTCAANAATTGACCAATCAATGCCATCAATGAAAAAATGAANAGGGTTCCGAGAACAATAGGATAATCTCTTTGTATTACCGCTTGATAAGAAAGTAATCCGAGTCCGTCTAGAGTAAAAATCTGCTCAAGCAAGAGTGATCCGGTAAAGAACATGGCTAGAAAGGCAAGAGGAAAACCAGTGACNAATGGAATAAGTGAGTTTTTCAGTACATGTTTAAAAAGTACTTTTTTTTCCGGTAANCCTTTGGCACGTGCTGTTAGGACATATTGCTTNCGCATTTCTTCCAAGAAAGCATTCTTNGTCAGTAGAGTCAANGTTGCGAANCCGCCGAGTACATAGCAGAAAAGTGGTGCTGCAAGATGATGTAGATAATCCAAAAGCTTTTCCCACAATGTCCAGCTCTCATAGCCAGGAGTACCCGCAGAGGTTAATCCTGCTATTGGTATAAGATGTGTTATTGCTCCATCACCCGGACCCAAAAGGACTATAAGAAAAATAGCAAGCACAAAGCCCGGTACGCTATAACCTATTAACACAATCAGACTTGTGCCTGTGTCAAAACGGGTACCGTTTTTTACTGCTTTAGCGATGCCCAGGATAATGCAAATGGTATAGGTTAGAAAAAAACTGGTGACACCCAATGAAGCGGAAACAGGAAGTTTTTCTTTAATCAAAGATAAAACGGATTTATTTCTATAAAATGAATTTCCAAATTTAAAAACCAGAAACCCTTCCCAATTATCGTACTTGAAAACAGATTCGAGAAAAGGCGAATTTTTGTTTTGCGGCGAGTACCATATGAATGTTCTCAAGTACCTTTCCCAAAGTGGTTTATCAAGGTGATAAATCTTTTTAAGCTCTTCAAAATGTTTTGGGTCCAATTCCCTTTGCTTACTGGCTGGTCCTGTCATGGCATTTCCACCTGCTTCGGTGAGAGTGTTTCCATGGCCCATTAATAGAGACTTCATTTGATCAATAGGACCACCAGGCACAAACTGGGTTGCGATGAAGGTGATGGTGATAATCCCGATCAGGGTCGGAAACATCAAGAGCAGACGACGTATAATGTATGAGGTCATATTAAAATAATATCAGCGCAAGAGAATATAGGATTCATTTGAAGAGTTTCACAAAGTAAAGTTTCAATTGAGAGTAGTTCCCGCTGTGCGTGCTTTTTTAAGTTTGTTTGCCCTCGCTTTATCCAACCACCACCATTCCAGAACATTATTAATAACTAAACTTTGTGAGGCGTTTATTTTTGGTCTGCCGAATTTATTCCAGTAAACTGCTCTGTCATATGCGATATACCAATGCGGCACCATGTAATATTGATGGGTGAGTATCCTATCCAATGCTTGAATGTTTAATACTAGATGTTTCCGTGTTTTTGCTGAGACAATCTTTTCTATTAACTCGTCAAGAGCTGGATTTTTAATGCCCATATAGTTTCTTGTTCCCGGGGTTTCGGCGGCGTCACTGCTCCACATATATCTTTGTTCGTTGCCTGGGGAACGACTTTGTGGATAACCGGCGACGATCATCCCAAACTTGAAGTTTCGCAGACGCTCCTCATATTCGGCGACCTGGACAACCTTGATATCCAGTTTTACACCCACTTTTTTCAAATTATTCTTATAGGGTTCTGCGATTCGCTGAAACCCGGGGCCAGCTAACAGAAGTTCAAATTCCATACGATTATTCCCCTTACTTCGAATCCCATCACTTCCGATCTTCCAACCCGCGGAGTCGAGAAGAGAATTTGCCACTTTGAGATTTCTTTCAGCAGATAATCCTTGTCCCGGAGCACCTAACGGTTTTGTGAGGACAGTCTTGGGAACGAACTTCTTATATTTTTTACGTAGTGATTCGAGTATAGCTTTTACTTCGCCTTCTGGAACTCCTTGGGCTTTCATTTCAGGATTGTTGTCAAAATAACAATCATTTCGAGTGTATTGCCCATAGAAAAGATTTTTGTTGCTCCATTCAAAATCAAAAACCATTGCCAGTGCCGCACGTACTTTACGGGATTTGAAGATTTTGTTTCGCGTATTCATGGCAAACCCTTGCATTCCCGCAATACGCGTATGCGGGAATTCCTGTCTTAGGTAGTAACCTTTTTTTACAAAATCTCCTTTATAGTCTAATGCCCAGTCGCGGGAGCTATTTACCAGTTGCATGTCGAATTCTCCACCTTTGAAAGCTTCGCGTTGCGCAACCGGATCAAGATAAATTTTATAGGTGACACGATCAAAATTGTATCGTCCTTTATTGACAGCAATATCTTTCGCCCACCAGTTAGGGTTCCGTTTGTAACTGATATATTTTCCATATTCGTATTTTTCTATTGTGTAGGGGCCGCTTCCTACAGCCATATCATCAAAATCCGAACCAAAGGATTTTCCCTTAGCGTCATAAATATGCTTAGGGAATATGATCATTTGCCCGGTGATCAACGGTAACTCCTGATTATGGACCGCAAAATGGTAACGGATCGTATGCTCATTAATTTTTTCAATAGATTTTATATCTTTAAAATACTCTTTATAAATTGGGTGGTACTGGGGGTCTTGAATCAGGTTGAAAGAAAAAACGAAATCGTCTGCGGTTAAGGGATGTCCATCGGAGAACTTTGCCTGTTTATATAGATAATAAGTTAATGATAAATGGTCATCTGAAACCTCTGCTTTTTCTACCAGATTTCCATATTGTGAAAAGGGCTCATTATCATCGGCGGAGCTGTCCATGGCATTTTGGAAAACGAGCTGACCAATGCCTGGAGCGGGGACACCTTTCAAAGATCCGGGGTTCAATTTGGTAAATGCACCAAAATCCGCCAGTGTCAGATTTCCGCCTTTGGGTGCCTCTGGATTAGCATATATATAGGTTTCGCCTTGTTTGTATTTAAGACCTTGAGGGCCATATAAGGAGAGCCCGTGATGAGGTGCCGCCATTACCTGATGCGCAAAAAACAGCAACCCGATGGTTGTATTTAAAATAATTCTCATGGTTTATATATCTCGATTCAGTGACAGGATTTCATTTTCTAACTAATATCTTAACATTCCTGCCGGCAAGTGGGTCAACCGGTTTGTTTTAGATAATAATGTATATTTGATTCAATCTCTGCCTTGTTATGGTATGCCTTATTTGTTAATCTTGGGGCTCAATGGTCTCAGGTTAGTCTGCCAAACTTAAAGCAGAGTGACCGGGTCTGCTTCAACCAGGCAGATTTAGGCCATTTAAATTTTGTTTCATGCTCAGTATTTTTACCTAAAAACTATCCTAAATTAGAAAAGATAAAATAATGCAGCCTAGAAAGACTCGAAAGATTCGCATTGGTAATGTAGTGATTGGAGGGGATTCTCCAATTGCTGTTCAAAGTATGGCCGCGACACAAACTCAAGATTTGGATGCAACCGCAAGACAGATAGAAGTACTTGAAAAAGCTAAAGCTGATGTTATAAGAATCGCTGTTGATAACGAAAAAGATGTTGAAGCTTTAAAAGTTTTGAGGAAAAAATTTCCAGACAGTACCTGGTCTGTTGATTTACAGGAAAATTATAAGCTAGCACCCCTTGTTGCTCCCTGGGTAAATAAAATTCGCTACAATCCCGGCCACTTATTCCACCTTGAAAAAGAAAAAACAATAAGAGAAAAAGTAGAGTTTATTGTCGAAGCGGCAAGAGAAAATGATTGTGCTATTAGAATCGGTGTCAACTGCGGCTCGGTGGATCCTGATTATAAGGAAAAGTATAAAGATGATTCTACAGAGGCCATGGTTCGTTGTGCCGTAGACCATTGCCAGATGCTCGATGAGATGAAATTCGAAAACTACTGTGTCTCGTTGAAAGACTCTGATTCTGACAAGGTAATCGATGCTAATAAAAGGTTTGCTTTAGAGAGACCAGATGTGCCCTTGCACTTAGGTGTGACGGAAGCAGGGCTTCCGCCTGAGGGTATTATTAAGACTCGTATTGCCTTTGAGCAATTGATTTCGGCTGGTATTGGCGATACGATCCGAGTTTCTTTGACTTTGCCAAATGATGACAAGGGCCAGGAAATCGATGTAGGTCGAGAACTTCTGAAGGATATTTCAGAGGGTCGCTTCCGTTCGGTACCCGAAAACTTTCTTGACGGACTAAATATCATAGCCTGTCCGAGTTGCTCCCGCGTCGAAAATGATAAATTTGTAGACCTCGCGCAGGATGTCCGCAAAATGACAGAATACGCAGAAAAATACAAACTAACCATTGCTGTGATGGGTTGCCGGGTAAATGGACCGGGGGAAACCGATGATGCAGATTTAGGTCTTTGGTGTGGGCCGACGCGAGTTAATTTAAAAAAAGGTACGGAGACATTGGGTTCCTTTTCCTATGAAGAAATTCTCGCACAGTTAAAAAAAGAAATTGATCAAATGATTCTTGAAAAATACGGAGAGCTTCAACCTAATTAAGTAAGAAAATTTAAAGGCGAAATGATGGATTACGACGTAGAAGAATTAGAAGAGCAGAAACGTAAGCTTAATATAACTATTCCCGAAGAGGTGGTGTCTAAGCGAATTAATGACGCTTATAAACAATTGAACCGGGAAATGAAGATGCCGGGTTTTAGACCCGGTAAAATTCCGCAAAAGGTTTTAGAAAAACAAGTTCCCATGCAATCATTTGGGCAGATGTTCCAGGAGTTAATGCAAGAATACTATGAAGAAGCTCTCCACAAAACAGGACTGCGTCCCACCGGCCAGCCGGAAATAGACCATACGGGTTTACAGGATATTAAAAAAGATGAACCTCTAAAGTTTTCTGTCATTCTTGAGGTTAAGCCAGATATTAAAATTAAGAATTACAAAGGTTTAAAATTCAAGAAAAAAGAGGCGGTTGTTAACGAGGAAGAAGTAAAAGAGACCCTGGTGAAGGTTCTTAGCCGACATGGTTCATTAGATTTAATGCCAGCAGATTACGCCGCTGTTAAAGGAGATATTTTAAAAATAGATTTCCGGGGCTTCGTCAAGGACCAGCCGATGGAAAATGAAAAAGCGGATGACTTTGAGTTGCGTATAGGTGACAAGAAAATGCTGGATGGTTTTGAAGACCAACTGATAGGCCATAAGGCGGGGGAGGAGTTTGAGATAAAGGTTATTCTTCCTCCCAATTGGAACAATAAAACCCGTCGTGTCAGCTTCCCTATTCCCGGTGCCAGCGAAGAACAGGAGGATGATCGCGCTACATTTAAAATCAAAATAAAGGAAGTTAAACAATTGGGACTTCCGGAGTTGACTACTGAGATTGCCAAGCGTGAAGGTTTCGATACAGTGAACGAGTTGCAAAGAGCTATTAAGGTAGACCTTCAAAGTCATAAAGACCAACAAGAAGAACTTAGAATAAAAGAAGATATTTTTAATATGTTGGTTAAGGAATCAGATGTCGCACCACCTGAATCCATTATTGAACGTGAACTGAAATTCATGATTGAAGGAACCAAGTTCCAGATTGCCCAATCGGGTATGAAGATAGAGGACTCTGGTTTTGAACCTGAAAAAGCGATGGTTGAGTGGAGAGAAAAGGCCATTTTCAATACGAAAGGGTATCTGGCTCTCGAATCTATCGCGCAGGTAGAGAATATCCATATTACTCAACAGGATATGGAAGCTGAATATGAGTTGCTAGCCGAGCAAACTAAACAAAAAGTTGAAGATATTCAAAAGCGAATTATGTCAAACCCGGAATCTTTGAGTCAAACGACGACCAAGCTGTTGGGACAAAAGACGATGAACTTTATTTATTCCAATTGCGAGTTTGAATTCTATAAAGAAGAACCTGGCAAAGAAGAAACTTCAAAAGAGCCATCTGATTAAATTGGTTTTGCAATGAGAGCTTTTACAATATCAAGGTAAACGTTCTTATGGGAGAAGATTTTAAACCCTGCCTTTTCTGCATTGCTTACGGTGTCCCGGTCTAAATAAGTACCTTCCAAAAACTCGGTTAAATTCGACATGGTTTTAAGGGCGATGGCATAAAGTGGATTCTTGCTTAGCACATGCTCGTACATGACCAGTTTACCCTCAGGCTTTAGAACTCTTTTGATTTCTTCAAGACAAGCTACTGGGTGTTTAACCGAGCAGAGTACACAAACGGTAACCACGCTATCAAAACTGTGATCTCGAAAAGCAGAGGATTCTGCATCCATAAGGCAAAGGTTTATTTTTCCTGGATAGCTTTTAGCTCTTGTTTTGGATTGTTGGAGCATGGCGGCGCTAATATCGATGGCGGTTATCTTCAGGTCAGCGGGAAAGTTTACAGTTTCGAGTCCGGTTCCTATTCCGATATATAGAACTTCTCCGGACAGGTTTTCGAAAAGCGATTTTTGATGGATATTCCAGCGACGCATATCGCCTTTTCTTAGAAAATCAAAAAATTTGGCCACTCGATCATAAGACTGTTTTTTTGATTTCATAACTCTGTCAGCCGCTTGTTGGATAGATAAACCTGTAACGCAACGAAAAACCCTATTACCGTTCCTCCCAAGGTGACGTCAAATAATGCTAGGGAGGGGAGGGTGGACAACATTCCTGCCGGCATGCCTACCAGCATTGCATTTATATGAAGCGGGATCATAACCTCAAAAGCACCGCAAAAAGGCATCAAAAGGACCATTAAAATCATCATTAAACTCATCCCAATCAGCCCGCCTAGTAGCATTCCAAGCAGCATATTCAAATTTGGGGAGACGACAAGATAAGTACAAAACGCCATCAAAGCACCCGAAAGGGCCCCAATAAAGAAATCTGCGATTCTTAAGCTCACAAGCTAAATATTTAATAATAAGTTGACGATAAGTCTTTAAAAGCAAACATTTATTTGTCAGTTTACAGTTTTACCAGAATTCTACAATTACATAAATTATTATATTTTAAAGATTTCAGAGTGATTCAAAGACATTGTAAACACGGTTTATGGGCTAACAAAATTGGGAAATGATATTGACACTTAGTGTGTTGCGAGTAATATTACTATAGTAATTATTAACGGATGCGAATTTAAAGGCCATGGCAAAAGAATATTCGGGACCTGAAAAAGCAGCAATTTTATTGATGAGTTTGGGAGAGGACGTCGCGGCAGCTGTTCTATCCAACCTTGAAGAGCGCGAAATTCAGAGTGTGGGAAATTATATGTCCGCGGTAGGAGATGTGGATATTGAAGTCATGGATGCCGTAACTAAAGAATTTTTTGAATTATTGGAATCCGGCGGCGGAGGATTGGGCATAGGAGGCGTGGAATTTCTCAAAACAGCCCTTATGCAGGCAATGGACCCGGCAAAAGCAACAGACATTCTTAATAATATTACAACTCCGGGCGAAGAGTTGGGCGGTGGATTGGAAACCGTTCGTATGCTTGACCCCAAAATCATCTCTAATTTTATTATCAATGAACATCCCCAAACCGCGGCCATAATTCTGGCGCATCTGGATCCGCCTGTGGCGAGTGCAACTATCCGTGAGCTTCCTGAAGAAAAAAGGATGGAAATCGTTCATAGGTTGGCGACTCTTGAAAGGGTTTCCCCAAACGTAATACGTGAACTGGACCGAGCTTTACAGGCGGAGTTTAGAACCTCGGGTGCGGTTTCTGGAAATAAACTGGGCGGTGTTGAAGTTGCGGCGGCGGTAATGGGAACATTGGACCGCCAGGTTGAAACAGAAATTCTTACTTCGATGGATGAAATCGATCAAGATCTTGCAAATGAAATCCGAAACCTTCGGTTCACCTTTGAAGATATCCTCAAAATTGATGACAATGGAATTCAGGCACTTATGAAGGAAATCAATACAGACGATCTTGTAATTGCATTAAAAGCCGCTTCCGATGATCTAAAAGAAAAACTGTATAACAATATGTCCGAGCGTGCTGCAACCATGCTTCAAGACGACTTGGAAGCTATGGGGCCGACGAAGAGAAGTGATGTAGAACAAGCCCAGCAGAAAATCATTGCAGTCTGTAAGAAACTCGAAGATGAAGGTAAAATCATGATCAGCGGTGGAGGCGATGATCTGCTATAAGGCTGCTTTTCCCGCTCCGCATTTTCTTTCTTAAACTTGTGAAATACCTGAACGATTAACCGGAATGAGATGGGACTTGATTCCTTTCTTCTCCTCCAACTTCTCCAAAACACCGTAGATCGGTGTGAGTCCCTTCGACAAAGTTCCCTCTAGATGAATAAAATAGGTTACCGCTGTATCGTTTTCTCCAAGGTTGGATTCAAGATGCAGAATGTTTAACCCCGCATTTGCCAAGGGTACCGTGGCATCCTCCACAACCCCTAATCTGTCCTCGGCAAACAGGCTTATCCGTACATCGGGTTCAAAGTGTTGTTGATTGCCATCTTCTAGTTTTATCAGGTGAGAATCCAGGTTTAGGGGATCACAGACAGATGAAATAATAGTTTTAAGTGATTTTTTATCGCCTTCATGTTCGACCATCAGCATAATAGTAAAATAATTTCCCAAACGACCCATGGAGGACTCGCCAAGATTACAGCCATTATTACAAAGACCCGAACTCAACTTCGCAACAATGCTGGGTTGATCTAGCCCCACTAATGAAAGCATGAACCAATTTCGCATAGTTTATAAACCTTAGATTTAAATTTTATAGCAGTAAGAATAACACAAAATTTAGGTAAAAACGGGTTCATAGATATGGGATCAGAATTTAACCTGATAGTTCCTGATAATAAAAAGGTGGGTTTTTAGAGGGATTTTCTATTCGATCTATTTTAAAAGACTGCTGCTAAGAACCTTCTCTTTTCATCGGAGCATGTGCGTTTAGGATCACGGACTCAAGAATCTTTAGATTTCCTTTTGCGTATTTTCTTGCAACGAAAAAGTGGTTTGTGGCATCGCCATGCCGCCCTAGCGCATCCAGTGAAATTGCTTCATTGTAGTGTGATTCTCCAATTCTTGGATCAACTTCGGATGCCATGTGAAAATGTTTTAACGCTGTATCATAATGTCCTTGATTGTAATGTGAGATGCCTTCCTCATTATGCTGGTTAGCTTCTGCGTTTGCTCCTTCAGGAAGTTTTAAGGCAGAATCCGTAGTAGAGACACATGATGCAATAGATGAAAAAAATAATACGGCCAGGATATATTTTAAGTTTTTCACGGCAAACTCCTTTCGGAGATTTTAAGGCAGGGTTTGCAGGAAGTGAAACAGGGGCCGAGTTATCGACCCCTTGCTAAAACAGTTTTGATTAGTGACCGAGATGGCCATTCAAAATTTTAGATTTTAAAAGTTTCTCTTTATTTTTTCCGCTTGCTTTCTTTTTAGCAACACCAAAATGCTTAGTCGCCACTCCGTGCTGCCCCAATTTATCGTAGGAAATTGCTTCGTTGAAATGGATTTCTCCAGAAGAACCATCTATTTTGGATGCCTCCTTAAAGTGTTTCAAGGCTTCGTCGTGATGCCCCATCCCCCAATGCTTGATCCCTTCTTTATTATGCATCTTGGCATCTGCTTTTGCATTTTCAGGAAGTTTCATTGGTCCCTCGCCAGCAAAAGCATTTGCTGAAAGGAAAAATAAAGAAAACATAGATGCTGTAAATATGGCTAAAACGGTAGATAATTTTTTCATCGGTAACTCCTTTAAATGTAGATAAAAAATTTAACCAGATCAGAACTATTAAAAGCTTACATAAGCAACGCTATTTAATTTCTATTCTTAACAGCCTTTGCTTACGGATTGCTTGTGTAAATACGTTCTCTTATTAAACTATAGTAACTTAAAAAATCCTGCAAATTAAATTCTAAAAAATTTTAGTAAAATTATTAATTTTCTATAGATTTATGACAAAATAGTTTCAGAGTTCAAGCTAGGGAATTTTCAAGTCAGTTGAAAAACGATATACACTGTAAACATCTCAATTGTATAAATTTCATGCAATAACGCTAACAAATTAAATTGGATACAGGCAACCCAATCGATCGTCCCAAGGGTTTTTTATAAAAATAAACCTTTTTAATTCGTTGTTTAGAGGGTAAACACGAGATATGAAATTAGATGGCGTGCATCATATTGGAGTTAATGTCCGTGATTTGGATAGAGCTGAAGCCTTTTATACTGAGGTCCTCGGTTTTAAAGTTATCGATCGATACCAGGAAGAAATTCGTCATTCCATGCTGGACACAGGTGTCACTAAAATTCATCTTTTTGAGTCAACTAACCTGGAATTTGATACAATGAGAACTGAATTGAATAGGATTTCAAAAACCACTGAGTATAATGGAATTAAATTGTTAGATGGTTCCTTATCCTCAACTGCATCAAATCAGATATCAATTCAGTTTGGATTAGACTCTAAAGACGACA
>NZYH01000007.1 GCA_002697825.1 Nitrospina sp.
TCCGTTATCAAGAAAAATGGAAAAATAATACTGATGGGAGGAGATGATGGCCATGTAAATGTTTCAGGAATGGTAGACGCGTCTGGCTATAATTCAGGAGAAACCGGAGGTGAAGTAAACATATTAGGCAATCTAGTTGGATTGTATGGAACCGGGCTCATAGATATCTCAGGCGATTCAGGTGGAGGAGCATTATTATTTGGTGGTGATTATCAAGGTAGCGGAGCAGTCCCAAAAGCAATGGAGAGCTATATTGGCCCAAATACAAAAATATTTGCAGATGCAGTGAGCTATGGCGATGGTGGCAAAACCATCTTCTGGGCAGATCGTAGAATGCTTTTCCACGGTATCGTTAAAGGTCGTGGAGGTAAATATTTTGGTGATGGAGGATTTGTAGAAGTTTCGGGAAAAGAAGAACTGTTTTTTGATGGTTCCGTAGATACCTCTGCCGCCAATGGAAAAACAGGGACTTTACTACTTGATCCCGATACCATTACTGTTTCCAATGGTTCAGGAGCCACCTCCGCTAGTGGTGCCACCACCCTCACCACCATATATGAAAATACTCTCGAGTCTATCGGTGCGACCACTAATATTATTCTTCAAGCAGATGAAGAAATCATAATCCAAAATTTGTCAGACGACAATCTAAGCTTGAAACAAGGCAATGGAAATACAGTTACCTTCAAAACAATAAAAAACTCAATAAGTAGAAATGCTAATGGGGATATTCAATCTTCCACAGGGGACATCCGATTTCAGGGAGGTAATGACACTATTTCCACCCAAGGTGGGGACATCATTTTCGTTGCGAAAGGAGATCTTGAAATTGGGAGTTTGATTTCAAATGGGGGAAATATTTCACTAACTGCTAGAACCCTGAATTTGGTTGGCAACCTTAACAGTGGTACAGGAAATGTGACAATTGAATCAGATTCAAAAATATTTTTAGGGGGAAGCGCATTATCAGGCTGCGGTTCCGGGTTTACTGATCTTTGCGATATGTCCATACAACAATCTGAATTGAATCGCATCAGTGGCAAAAAACTTAGTATTGGTGGAAACATTGGCGGAATCTACAACGGAGATATTTTTGTTAATGGTGTGACTCTTAACTCTTTTACTGATGGCGTCGTATTGGATGTTGGCACCCACGTCTCAGGTTCAAAGGGTTCCATTATTTTTCAAGCTGATTCTTCCTTCTCTTCACTGGAAGCCAAAGCAATAAATGGAATTACTCTTGATACCAATGTCGATATTATTACCACAACAGGAGCTCTCAGTTTGAACGGCGATACTGATAGCGCTATAGATTCAATAGATCCCAGGGATAATATTAGTTTTGCTAGTGGTGCCACCTTAACCAGCGCAACTTCTATAGATTTAAGTGCTACTACTGGAGGTATGTCGGCCGCATCAGACTTGACCGTGACCGCACCTACCAGCATTACCATGACCGGAGATTTAACGGCTGCTGGAGCAGTTGCCTTGACAGCAAATTCTGGTATTAACTTGAATGGTGGGATTTCGACGTCTTCGGGAAGTCTTAATATCAATGCAAATTCTTCCGTATTAACATTAAAAGATGGCATTACTTTAAGCTCAACGAATGCATTGACACTCAGTGCAAGTAATACTGCCTCCGCCGGAAACTTGGTTGTTACTTCCACTGGCTCCACGATAAATATTGATAACGCTCTAGTCTCTAACGGAAATTTAACTATGACTGCCAACAGCGGTCTAACCTTAAGCAATAGCACACTAACAGCAACCGGAAATATTATTCTTCAAGGGGGTACATCTTTATCTCTTGCAAGTGGAATGAATATCTCTGCAGGAGGTATAACTTTAGGCGGCTCTTCAATTTCAGCAAATGGAACCGTAAATCTAAATTCGGGAACAGGCTCCACAACCATTTCTGGAGCTTTGTCTACCAATAATAAGGCCCTTTCNATTACTGCCAGTGATTTGATTTTAACCGGATCAATCAATACAGGCACNAGTGCAACCACCCTTANCGTTACAAATANCGGAGCACTAGGATTAGGGTTTCCATCTGGATTTTCGGGCATGAACCTNAGNAATAGTGAACTGGCTTTAATCACCGGCGATCTTAATCTTATCAATGGTACCATTACTGCTGCAACGGGAACCTCTTTAAANCTTACCGGCAAGCTGGTGATTGGTGCAAGTGGTGGAANNATTACCGGGCAGGGTTCGATGAATTTGTCAGCCACNAANGGACTNGTCATTGATAGCAATATCAACTCGTCAGGAAATCTAGTACTAGATGGAGATTCGAATAACTCTAGCGAAGCAGGCGATGGNATTGCTCTTGCTTCAGGGATATCACTAACTTCCTCAGGTGGAACCATAACATTGGATGCAACNAACGGTGGCGTGACCTCACCAGGGGCGGTAACCCTAACGGCTGCAGGANTACTTAAACTAAATGATAATTTGACTNCATCAGGACCCATTGCAATTAAATCTAATGGGTTGACGATTGGAGGAACAGCATTAAGTAGCGGAACCGCTTCAACAACTATTCTAACTTCCGTCGCGGGAACAACTATAGGATTATGNCGNACAGNGTGTGCCGGGAGCTTTGGCTTTGGCATCACCTCNACGGATTTTGCNAAAATTTCAGCAGGCAGCCTTATTATAGGAGACAGCACCAATGGGAATATCACTGTAGAAGGAATAACAACTTCCATAGGTGATGTNACCTTAAACGCCACCAATTCATCAGGTCGTTCTATAACTTTTAATACTGGTACTTCTAACTTTAAAGGTCTGGCAGTGAATGCCAGTAACGGCATAACACTTTCTTCAGGCATCACCACTCAAGGTNCCACGAGTTTTGATTCTGATACNGATGCCGGTACAAATATGGGTGGTGATTTTACTCTTGCCGCAAATCAATTATTGAGCACCACCAACANTTCATTATCGATAACTGCTAATGATGTTGCTTTGGGTGCAAGCAGTTCNATTTCATCGGGAGCAGCAGATACAANATTTCTCGCTGCAAAAANGGGTAGAGCCATTGGNTTAGGTTCAGGAGCGGGTAATTTTTTATTATCCAATACTGAGTTGGGNTTGATAACTGCTGCAAATATAATTGTAGGAAATAATGACAATGGCACAATTTCAGTAGGGGGATTGACTTCTTCTAGCACTCCATTAACGTTAAACGCAACCGGCACAGGAAGTGCTGTTAATTTCACCACAGGAGGCTCAACAGGACTGGGAAATGTAACTATTAATGCTGGAACAGGTGGTGTCGATTTTGGTGTCGACTTTACAACAACAGGATCATTGAATGTAAATTCAGCNGGAGCAATTACAGATACCGGTATACTAACGGTAGCAGGAACTACCAGTTTCACAACTACGGCTTCGAATCAAGCTATCATAATTGATAGTTCATTAAATTCGTTCACCGGCGCAATCAGCCTTAATACATTGGGCGCNGGTAATGCGACTTTGACTAGTAATAATAATTTCACACTGNGCACCTCAACAATAGNGGGAGATCTTTTAGCNACAGCAGGTGNANACAATTCACTCAACGTGAGTGGAGGCCTTCAGACCGGTGGCAACATAAATCTAAAGGCTGACGATGATATTATCTTGACCGCAGATGGAGATATTACCACCAACNCCGGAAACATAATCCTTACCGCCGATAATGATTCAGATAATAACGGCTCAGGTGGTGCCATAACCATGGACGAAGGAACTACTTTCGATGCAGGTTCAAACACTATAGCCCTATCTGCAGATGAAAANATTACNCTGGGGTTACTTACCACTTCAAATTCTTCAACTTCATCGATCACNCTAACTTCTTCGGGTGGTGGCGTTCGGGATGCNGATACAAANTCTTTGGATATCATAACAAACGGTCGCTTGGTAGCCGATCTNGTTACAGGTTTTGGAACAACGGATAACGCCATTGAAACGAATCTGACATCTGTTGATATTGANAATTCCATATCAGGAGATATAAATATTTTTGAACTAAATCAAATTGATATATTCAAAATCAATCATGCTGGGACTGGGGATATCAAAGTTTTCTTTACTAAAACTGCCACTAACCAACAAAATATCACTGCATCGCAAGGGTCTATAGCATTTACACGTAGAGACACAGGAATCCTAGTAGTTCCNGGAACAAATAAATCNCTAAAAACACTTTCNAATGAAAGAACNCTACAGTTTTTTACTATTTATGAAAATACTGAGCCTACCTTTCTACCTATTGACCGNACTAGGCATTACAACCCCGANCTTCCTTCTCTANATTTGTTCAGCGAAACGAATNCTCTTGTAGAAATTGGTGAGGGGACAGCAGCCTACTTTGATGGATTGGGNAAACTTGAAAATGTCTGGGAAGGTACAGGCGTCAAAAATAAACAAATCGCAAAGAGAAAAAGATCTTCAAAAACAATCCTTTCAAAACGACCTAAAAAAACGTTTGCTAAAGAACAGATTGCCAAGATTCCTTTTAAAAAATCTCCTGGTAAAACATCAGCCTATTCTAAAGATATTTCTGNAAAGGCAAAAGCCCCCTATCAATCTATGCGCACTACGCGCAAAANTTCCAAGCCGCCAGAACCNCTATTTAGNTTGAGTCAAGCGGAATCTTTAAGTTTCTTACCCTGATTTTTATCTCGAGAAAATTCATGATTGGCTAAATAGTCAGCATCAATAACTACGACATTTCCGTACTTCGGAACTTCTAATTTCTTTTGATAGAGGTCTTCATATTGTTTTCCATTTTCAGGCTGGCTGGTTAACTCCAGAAGGCGAGTTTCTACTTGATCTCGCCTTAAGAGTTTTAACGTAGCCTCATCGAGTTCTAGTTCCGAGCCTGAATTTTCCAATGCACTCAGTGGCTCTTTCCCTTCCGCCATACCTTCCTTGATAGCTTCTTCAATAGATTCTTTTCTCTTCATATGCCGNGCATGTGGAAAATCGGCTTGCGAAAAAATCATAAAATCAAGATTCAACCAATAGTTATTTATGAANTCATCGAAATCAACTTCTACCTCACTACTCAAATGTATATCTCTCGACTGGTCAGGTTTTTCGCGAATAAGGTTGTTGTAAACTTGGATTATATTATGAACCGAATCGTATAAAACCGTCCAATGGTAACTATTAGCTGTCTCATAGGTNCGGAAGGAGTCCATCGCCTTCACAAGAGTCACNAATGTGAAATGCATATCTTCCATTTTNAAAAACGCTGAAGACCAAGGAAACCTTTNNTGATACCAGCGATTAACATCTGCCGGGTATTCCTGCCGATTACTATCAGAAGGNGGNCTATAATCGTTATCAATAAAGTTTANAATATCATCGACCTCTTTATACGCAAGATCTAAGCCTGCCCTTACTATAGTNTAAGGAAATAATTTTCTTTGGTAATTCATATAATCTTTTAAATCTGGAAGTTTGTCTTCCAATACATGAATATGGTCTCTTTGACCAATATCTTTAGAAAAAATAATCACTAATTGCCTCGTTGATGGATGCTTTAATTGTTATTTGGAGGGATCAAACCTTTGGGAAAACATCTTCATTATATTCTGTTTTTCTTCATCACTCATGGACTCAACTGTTTTCTGGATTTCTTCCATTTGCTCTGGGGTCATTTTGCCCATGGCGTCTTTTGCAGCTTCCTGAAACCCATTCATATTACTAGCCGCTCCTTTCACCCATGAAAAATCATTAGCCGCAGATGCATTTTGTTCCGAAGGTTTAAAATCAATTTTTTCCCGAGAGCGAAACTCAACATGNTTACCAATTATTTTTCCAAAAATTTGCTGATCCTGTAGATGATCCAATACATCAGACAANCTAGTTCCATGTTCCTTGCATGCATCGTAAACAGGTTTGAAAGGAAGTCGAACAATTTTCTCAGGGAACCCATTTTTACAGATGGAATGTTTGATGCTCTCTTCTGCTTGATTGGATTTTGTCATTTTTTAGTACGTTGTAAATTAAAATTACTCGAACAAAGCTTTCTCGACCTCAGCTACTATAGATTAATATCTATTGTAGTATAATGTCGAAAATAGATTGCACTAAAAAAATTTAATAGAATTTTATACAACAATAGAGGAAGTATGCCTGCAGGTCATAAGAAATCCAAAAAAATAATAAATAATGTCGGACAGACTGTTTTACGAATTGCTATGGCCCAAATAAACTCCAGGGTAGGCGACTTTAACTATAATGCCAATAAAATAAAAGACCAATTAAAACGAGCTTCTAAAATGGGTGTAGATGTAGTTATTTTCCCCGAACTCGCTGTTACGGGCTATCCCCCTGAGGATCTACTTCTTAAAGAAAGCTTTTTAAAACAAGGCCAAAGGGCATTGGAAAAAATTATACCCCATTCTAAAGGACTGACCGCCGTTATTGGTTTTGCAGAAAAAAAAGGTAAAGGAATATATAATTCTGCAGCTTTGCTAAGTGATGGTAAGCACATAGGTTCTGGCCGGAAAATGTTGCTCCCAAATTATGGCGTGTTTGATGAAAAAAGATATTTTCTCGAAGGCGATATGCCCGCTCGTTTTTTATTAAAAAATGTAACACTGGGTATTACGATTTGCGAGGATATCTGGGAAGAATCGGGGCCAGGAAAAGTTCTTTGTGAAAAAGGGGCAGCAGATGTGCTTTTGAACATCTCTTCCTCTCCATTTCATAAAGGTAAGGGTTATATTCGTAAGAAAATGATTCAGCAACGTGCACAGAGCTATAGCTCATATATTGCCTATGTTAATTTGGTGGGTGGTCAAGATGAGCTTGTATTCGATGGTCAAAGCATGATTGTAGCGCCCGACGGAAAAATTCTTGATCAGGGGAATTCTTTTATAGAAGAAATGGTTGTTTCTGATTTATTTATAACTCCGAAGTTAAAGAAAAAATTACCACCCAAAACCAAAATTAGATCCTTTCGAGTACCAGCAGCTTTATCAAAGTGGAAAAATTATCCTCCCCTTACGACTCCCGTTTATCTCAAAAAACAAGAAGTGGAAGATGTCTTTTCTGCACTTGTTTTGGGTACGCGGGATTATATTTACAAAAACGGGTTCTCCAAGGTGGTATTGGGTTTGAGTGGTGGAATCGATTCGGCATTGACCGCAGCAATAGCCACCAAAGCTTTAGGGCAGCAAAACGTTATTGGGGTATTGATGCCATCTCCTTATTCTTCAGAAGGGAGTATTAGGGATTCTCTACATCTGGCTAAAAATTTAGGAATCAAAACTTTAAAGCTTCCTATTGAAAAAGCTATGAAAGCTTACGATAAAATTCTAGGGAAAATATTCTCTGGTACTACCTCTGGTTTGGCGGAAGAAAACCTGCAGGCGAGAATACGCGGGAACTTACTCATGGCACTTTCCAATAAAAAGGGCTGGATGGTGCTGACGACGGGTAATAAAAGTGAAATTAGTGTCGGCTACTGCACTCTTTATGGTGATATGGCCGGNGGATTTGCTGTGATAAAAGATGTCCCAAAAGTCTGGGTTTATAAAATTTCCCGTTGGCTTAATAATGAACAAGAAATCATTCCAAAATCNATTATTATAAAAGAGCCTTCTGCGGAATTGAGACCAGGTCAAAAGGATACNGANTCATTACCTCCCTACGATTTGTTAGACCCTATTCTATTGAAATATATTGAAAAAGATAAATCGTCAGATGAAATTAAAATTTCTGGTTTGTCTTCTGCAGACATTAAAAGAGTCGCCAAGTTGGTAGATGCAAGCGAGCACAAACGTCGGCAGGGTCCCCCGGGTGTTAAAATTACACCAAAAGCCTTCGGCAAAGATAGACGCTTTCCAATCACCATTCGCCGCGGAGANAATTNATTTAATATCAATAAAATATTAAAAACTTTACCTTGTCTTGGTTGTTTTTTTATTGGCGTATATTTGTCGCGTTGCCTCCTCTAATAAGGAGTGATAAAATTGCCTCATTTTGAAATAAAAATCATTCCATATTCAATTTCTTATAATTAAAGGAAAAAACTATGAAAAAAATTGGTGTCGTTCTTTCAGGATGTGGCGTGTTTGACGGCGCAGAGATTCATGAATCGGTTATAACTCTTTTAGCCATAGACCGTGCAGGTGCGCAGGCAGTGTGCATGGCACCCGATGTCGATCAACTCCATGTTATTAATCACCACAACGGTGAGGAAATGGTTGGTGAAAAACGTAATGTTCTGGTTGAATCAGCCCGTATTGCCCGAGGNGAAATAAGAGATATCAATGCTATTAAGGTCGATGACATTGATGCNTTGGTATTNCCTGGTGGGTTTGGTGCAGCTAAGAATCTCTCAAGTTTTGCAGAAAAAGGNAACGAATGCGATGTGCACCCTGATGTCATGCGATTGGTGAAAGAATTTGCAGCCAAACAAAAACCACAAGCAGCTTTATGTATTGCCCCAGCTATGATGGCAAAAATCTACGAAAGTGAGACAGACAAACCCACTTTGACGATTGGTAANGATAAAGATGGCGTTAGCATGATTGAGGCTATGGGAAGCCAGCATCAGGAATGTACTGCAAAAGAGTTCATTTTTGACGAAAAAAATAAAATTATCTCCACGCCGGCGTATATGGTAGGAAAAAGTATTTCTGAAGTGGCAGAGGGGATTGAAAAAACCATTAATAAACTGATCAGTATGATTTAAAATTTAANTTTCCTTGCNAAATTATCAAAAATTCCTCAAATGGGATGTTTTTTNGCACTTCCCTGCTTTTAAAACCGTCTTTCTTCTTATAATTAAAGGATTTTCTCCATTTTCCCGTAAAGAATAGATGGACCCTTGTATATAATGTGGGCGGTATTGATTAGCGATCAAAATCTTGGATTTTATACCTTCCTTATTAACCTTAAATCCAAATGAGNGAATTTAAAAAAAAATTACTTGTCACTGGCGGAGCAGGATTCATTGGTAGCAATTTTATTAATTATATTCACCGNTGTTATCCCAGTTACAAAATTCTATTGCTCGATGCACTGACGTATGCCGGAAATCTGGATAATATTTCTTCTTCTTTAAAATCCAATCATCATTTTCAATTTTTCCANGGCAATATCACNCATCCGGATATTGTCAGNAAACTGGTTGCCGAAGCAGATATTGTTGTCCATTTTGCAGCCGAATCACACGTAACTCGATCCATNTATGACAATACTATATTTTTTGAAACGGATGTGATTGGCACTCAAGTAGTCGCCAATGCTGTAGTNAACAATCCTGTAGAATTGTTTGTCCANATTTCATCTTCCGAAGTTTACGGAACAGCTCTAACTGATCCCATGAATGAAGAGCATCCCTTGAACCCAATGAGCCCTTATGCGGCAGCAAAAGCAGGGGCAGATAGATTGATTTATTCTTATATTAAAACTTATGATTTGCCAGCGGTGATAGTTCGGCCATTTAACAACTATGGGCCCTTTCAACATTTGGAAAAAGCTATCCCTAACTTTATAGTAAGTGCGTTGCAAGACAAGTCTCTAAATATTCATGGCGATGGTAAAAGTTCACGAGATTGGATGTTTGTAGAAGATACCTGCGAGGCACTAGATAAAATTTTACATCTAGAAAGAAAAAAAGTAATAGGCGAGGTCATAAACCTTGGAACAGGCAGGGACACTTCTGTTTTAGATATTGGAAGTAAAGTTTTAGAAAAACTAGGCAAACCAAAGAATCGGCTCAATTATATAGAAGATCGTCCTGGTCAGGTTTCCCGTCATATTTCTTCTACGAAAAAATCACAGNACTTNTTAGGTTGGAAAGCACAAACAGGCTTGGATGAAGGCTTGGATAAGACCGTAGAGTTTTACAAAAATAATCAACAGTGGTGGGAGCGGTTTATTTGGATGAAAGAACTTTGGTGCTCTTAAAACCATCAAAAGTAATTTTATCGATGCGTGTATCTATTCTTCAAATTTCATATTTACCGTGGTTGGGATTTTTCGAGCAAATGCATCGTTCAGACCAATTCGTATTATATGATGATGTCCAGTTCACNCGTCGAGACTGGAGAAATAGAAATCGGATTCGAATTGAAGAGGGTTCAACTTGGTTGACTGTACCGGTTATTCAGAAAAACAAATACAAGCAAANTCTCCTCGAAACAAAAATAGATAATACAANTTCATGGAAACGAAAACATTTGGAAACNATTCGCTGTCATTATTCCAAAACACCTTTTTTCGANCTGTATTTTCCCTGGTGCGAAAAAGTATATAACAGTGAATGGAACTATTTGNTNGACCTTTCTTTGGAGACAATCCAATATTTAAAAGAGGAATTAAAAATNAAAACACCAATTGTACGCTCATCCGAGTTGGGCGGNGCAGGNAATAAAACCCAAAGACTGATTTCAATTTGNAAAAAACTTGGAGCAACACATTANCTAAGTGGAGAATCAGCCAGAAACTATATTTTAGACTCAGAGTTTTCGGATCAAAATATTGAATTGGAATATCAGGAATATAAGCACCCTGAATACCCCCAGCGTTACCAAGGGTTTGTTCCATTCTTATCGACAATAGATTTATTATTCAATTGTGGAGAAAAAAGCCTGGGTATCCTAAAACAACCGGTACCTCATTGTAATTGAGAAGCTTACTATAATGGACTTTAAATTTTTACAAAAAATTTTACCTCGCTTGTATTCTTTTCTACCCTTCTATCTGGCACCAGGGAATTCTTTTCCTCCTATTCAGGCCTTCTTTGAGGTGACATATCGGTGCAATTTACGTTGCGACATGTGCCATTACCTCGAAATAATCGAGGACACAGAAACCAATAAAAAATACAAAAACGAACTATCAGCCGGCGAGGTGAAAAAAGCCATTTCAAAACTTCCTCGCTTTACCTTGATCACTTTCACAGGTGGCGAAGCTTTTATGAAAAATGATTTCATGGAAATACTTCAATTTGCTGTTAAGAACCACAAGGTCCATATCATCACAAATGGAACGACCTTAAATAAAAAAGTGGTG
>NZYH01000008.1 GCA_002697825.1 Nitrospina sp.
CGGCTGCTGTGACGATCTTATTTCTTCTTTTAACGATTGACACTCTTTTAGCTCCTGACTCATCTTCTCCAACTCCTTGACCAATCGAGGACTAAGGTCATTAGGCGTACCGGGATTCCCTGTAGACTCCTGTCCACCTTGGGGTTGGGAACCGCTATTACCCTCCAAACTACAACAAGGAATTGCATTGGGGTCATTAGGATTACAGGCCGCTTAAAAAATCAGGATAATCCACAATAATCTTAGTTTTCGCCATATTTTTGGGACAAATTTGTGCTTAAAAGGGTGAAAAAGTACTGTTTTTATCAATATTAAACCTAGATCCTCATTAAAATTAAAGAAAAGCAATTATCCTAATGAGTTGAAAATTAAGGGGTAATTCGATATAATCGGGGTATGGCTAGGCAAAAGGATTTCATTGTTATAGGCTCTGGTGTCGCCGGATTGACCTTTGCTCTAAAGGTATGCAAGTTTGGCTCGGTAGGTATTATCACCAAAGACAAACTGGAAGAGTCCGCGACTAAATATGCCCAAGGCGGCATTGCCTCGGTGATGGCTGCGGACGATTCTTTTGAGTTACACGTTAGGGATACCATGGAAACCGGACGCGGACTCTGCCATGAAGACTTCGTGCGTATCGCCTGTGGCGAAGGTCCCTCCAGAATCCGTGAATTGATCAAACTGGGAGCTCAATTTGATTTGCGTGGAACGGAGTTTGATTTAGGTAAAGAAGGAGGCCATTCCAAGCGCCGAATCCTGCATTCCCACGATCTCACCGGCTGGGAAATTGAAAAGACACTCATTGAAGCAGTACACGCTGAAAAAAATATAGAAATTTTTGAACATCACATGGCCATCGATCTGATCACTAAGGCCAGACTCGATGACAAAATTCAACCGGGCAGTTCTGATGATGAGACGCTAGGGCTCTATGTGCTGAACCATAGAACGAACCAGGTTGAAACGATGGTGGGGGATGTGATTTTACTTGCCTCAGGAGGTGCCGGAAAAGTTTATCTCTATACTTCGAACCCGGATACCGCTACAGGAGACGGTATTTCTGTTGCCTACCGGGCGGGAGCAAAAATTGCCAATATGGAATTTTTTCAATTTCACCCGACCTGCCTTTTTCACCCTAAAGCAAAATCGTTTTTGATTTCTGAAACTGTTCGAGGTGAAGGTGGGATTCTGTGCCTCGAAAATGGCGATACTTTTATGGAGAGATATCATGAAATGGGATGTCTCGCTCCACGCGATGTCGTCGCGCGCGCCATCGACCATGAAATGAAAAAAAGCGGTGACGATTGTGTCTATCTGGATGTTACGCATCTGGAAGGCTATCGTATTCGCGAACGCTTCCCGAATATTTATCAAACCTGTCTTGAGTTTGGCTTTGATATGTCTAGAGAACGTATCCCGGTTGTCCCTGCCGCCCACTACATGTGTGGCGGATTAGTGGTCGATGTTAATGGTCAAACCAATATCAAACGGTTGTTTGCTAGCGGCGAGGTTTGTTTTTCAGGATTGCATGGCGCTAACCGGCTGGCTTCCAATTCATTATTGGAAGGTCTGGTACTTTCGCACCGAGCCGTCGACAAAGCGGTAGGATTGCTAAAAGATTCTAAAAACTCAAGAAACCAGTTGGATAGAATCCCAGAATGGGATCCGGGAAATGCCGTCGATAGTGATGAGTCTGTTGTTGTTTCGCATAACTGGGATGAGATACGTCGTTTGATGTGGAATTATGTTGGCATCGTGCGTTCAGACAAGCGCTTGAAACGCGCTGAGCGTCGTATTCAACTTCTTCTAGAAGAAATTCAAGAATATTACTGGAACTTTAAAATTACCAAAGACACTTTGGAACTAAGAAACATTGCTATCACCGCGCAATTGATTATTCAAGGTGCGCTGTCGAGAAAAGAAAGCCGCGGTTTGCATTTTAATCTCGATCATTTAGATATGGACGATGAAAACTGGAAACGCGATAACATTTTTCAGGACTCCGCCCGTAGATTGATAACCCCAATTAACCCGAGAATAGTGACTCATGAGTGAAGAAAAAACAGCACATGTATTGATTAGAGATTTTTTTGGTGTGGTTGCACTGGCCTTCACAGTTTTTGGACTGATGGCTTTGATGACTTTTTCATCCACCGATCCCACCTTCAATAAAAGTGTTTCGGAAGGGAACGTGATCAATTCAGGTGGCTTGGTGGGTGCCTATCTTGCAGATGGCCTTGTTCTTATTTTCGGTAGTGGCTCCTTTTTTGTCCCAGTCATTACGGCTGTTATAGGTTGGATATTGATCCGTGGCAAAGATACACAAAACTGGTCATTAGTTCTGGGTTCAGGGGTTTTGTTTCTGGTCGGCCTTTGTTCTTTAATGGCGATACAATTTGCGACTGATCCTTTTTTTGAAAAGGTTGTTCCGGTGGGCGGGTTAATTGGTGATGTATTAGGCGGGTTTCTGGTCACCTGGTTAAACCCATCAGGAGCAGTCTTAACCCTCCTCACATTAATTTTTATTTCATTTATGGTTATGACTCGTCTTGAGGTCAATACCCTTGTACAGATGTTGGGAAAAATTTTTACGGTGGTGGGTTCTGGGTTATGGTTAGCTATTAATGGCGCCAAAGCAGTTATTTTAAAAACTTTCCAGGCTGNGACAAGAATTTTTAAGGGTATGGAAACAGCNTTTGAAAAATTACAGAGCGTGCGCGCTGGATTGGTGAAAACTAAGAAGGTAGAAAGTAACCCGGTAATTGTTACTCGAACTCGACCTGAACCCTTGGTTATTGAACGTAAGGACAAACCTGATACAAAGAAAAAAGAAGAGAAACCGGAATTCGTCGTGCAAGACCATTTTTCTTTTATGGGCACCTCTAGTCATTACGAGGTTCCGTCTTTAACTTTGTTGAATGATGTGCCCCCTGACATAGGTACGGATGTTGAAAAGGCCCGTAACGAAATTTTAGCAAGTAGCGCTATTTTGGAAAAGAAGTTATCGGATTTTGGNATTGAGGGTCGGGTTGTTCAGGTTTTGCCGGGTCCTGTTATTACTTTATTTGAATACGAACCGGCACCGGGAATAAAAGTCAGTCGAATCGTTTCACTGGCTGATGACCTGGCTTTGGCAATGCGTTGTGTTGGATTACGCATTCTTGCACCTGTTCCAGGTAAGCCAGTGGTCGGTATAGAAATTCCTAATCTTCGACGTGAAACAATTTATTTTAAAGATGTAATGGAATCGGACGCATTTCAAAAATCTGATTCCAAATTAAATTTGGCAATCGGTAAAGATATAACGGGAGAGCCGGCTGTTCAGGACCTTGCAAAAACACCGCATTTACTAATGGCGGGTTCTACAGGATCAGGGAAAAGCGTTGGGCTCAATTCCATGATTTGTAGCATCTTACTCAATGCTACTCCCGATGAAGTTAAGATGATAATGATTGATCCNAAAATGTTGGAGCTATCTGTTTACGATGGCATTCCTCACCTTATCGCTCCTGTGGTCACAAATCCTAAGAAAGCTGCCGCAGCTCTNCAATGGGCAGTTACCGAAATGGAAACGCGCTATAAAATGATGGCTGAAAAGGGAGTTAGAAATATAAATGGTTTTAATGATCTTGCTGAAAAATTGCAAAAAGAATATGAAATAGAGTTGAAAAAACGTGAAAAAACAAGCAAAGGTATAAAACCTATTGATGAAGAAAATGAAGANCAAGAAGAAAATCAGGTTCCTGAACCTCCCGCAAAACTTCCTTATATCGTAGTCCTTATTGATGAATTGGCAGACTTAATGATGGTTGCTTCAAAAGGAGTTGAAGATTGTTTGACCCGTCTTGCGCAAATGGCTCGCGCGGCAGGGATTCATTTAATTGTTGCNACGCAGCGACCTTCCGTAGATGTATTGACCGGAATCATTAAAGCCAATTTTCCTACACGAATGTCTTATAAGGTGACCTCACGAGTCGATTCTAGAACGATTTTGGATGCAATGGGTGCTGACAAATTGTTAGGCCGAGGGGATATGCTATTTCTNCCACCAGGGTCCTCCAGTTTACTAAGGTTGCATGGGGTAATGGTCAGTGATGAAGAAATTGCNAGAATCGTGAGTTTTATCAAGAAGCAGGCCAAACCTGTTTACGAGGAAGATATTTTTCAATCTGAAANCCTTGATGCCAAAGATGAAGCGGAAGAGCAAGATATGGATGAGAAGTATGATGAGGCATTGGCTATTGTCGCGAAAGACAGGCAGGCTTCTATCTCATATATCCAACGTCGATTGAGGATAGGATACAATAGGGCGGCACGAATTATAGAAACCATGGAGCGAGAAGGAGTGGTAGGTCCATCTGATGGAGTTAGACCTCGCGAAGTCTATGTCAGCCCGATCGAAATTGAATAGCGCCGGTTTNAGGGTATGTGTGTTAGCAGTTTTAACCCTTCTGATGTTTTACCATTTTACCTGTCGTAGTAAAGCCAATCTATTTTTATGTATTCCAAATAAGTTTCGTTAGTTCCCGCCCTATGCAAGAAGAACCTTCGTCCAAAGATAAACTTTTATTTTTATTTATGGGTGCCAGTAACCTTTCCCGGGGTTACTCTCTGCTCACCCGCTATCTTTCTAGATGCTTGGNAGTCCAAAACATAGAGTTCCTAAATGCGTTAGGACCAGGACGTGGATTTTGTGCAAAAGGTGGAATGTTTAATTTTATTTATNCACCTATCCAAGACTGTCAGATTATAGAAGCAGTTGATAAAAAAACAAAAATTCCACGGGTAGTCTTGATTACAGATCTTGGCAATGACCTTATGTATGGAGTAACTCCNGATGCGCTGATCGAATGTTTGGACACGCTAATAGATCGAATGTTGAAATGGAATGCAGACATATTTCTAACCTCGATTCATATAAATATGAAAAAAGATATNAGNCGAAGAACATTTTATATTTTAAGATTTATATTCTACCCAAACAGTAAAATAAATTATGAAGAAACAGATTCGTTTATTATAAAAGTGAATGAGTATTTAGAGGAGAAAACACGTAAAAATCAAAAAGTGCATTTAATTACAGGAATGGAATCATATACGGGTTTAGATAAAATTCATTATAGTTTGTTAAAAATGCATAAGGCTTGGTCAAAAGTAACTGATGAAATTTTTTGGACTTTGAATGTTCCTGTAACAAAAAAGCTAGGATTAAGCGATGGGATTACATCCGTTCTTGCGAATCTTAAGCGTTTAGTTTTCTGCGATATGCTTGGGTGGAATAAAAAAAGCCGAGATTTTTNTTAATAAGNNGTATTGCTCTGNNTGGTNTCTAAATTTNTAAAAANTAATTTGTGAAAAGCAAGGTCCAATAAAATTATGGGATATGTTTTAGNNNNCNTACGCTTGCTTGCTTATATGATTATCTTTATCACTTTCGTCTTGATAGGACTTACAGTCCACATTTTATTCTTCTTATCCGAATCAAAACGTTTCAAGTGGATCTCATTTTTTACCCGTTATTGGGCGAAAACAACTTGTTGGATACTCAACTTCCGGTTTGAAGTTCATGGAGAAAAAAGTCACAGTCCAGGTTCCTTGATTGTCGCAAATCATGTGGGCACTCCAGATGTGTTTATTTTGGGTGCTTTTACTAAGGGATTTTTCGTTTCAAAGGCAGAAATTTCAGATTGGCCCTTTTTTAATTTTTTGGCATGGTTGGGAATGACCATTTTTGCGGATAGGAGAAATAAGAGGCAGGTAAGATCCATTATAAAGAAAATGGAAACAAGGTTGAATTCTAATTGTTCAGTGATATTATTTCCGGAAGCTCAGGCAACAGATGGAACGGATGTGATTCCCTTCAAATCAGCAATATTTGAATCGGCGGTTCGCGCTCAAGCCCCTGTGATTCCGGTGACTGTAAAATACCATGATGGCAATCAACCGACAATCGCATATTATGGAGACTCTTTTTTCAAACATATGTTAACGTTACTGAAAACCCCCAGACTTCGTGCAACGATTTTTGTCTTACCGGAAATCGCAGCAGGACTTGATCGAAGCCAATTGGCAAGAGCCAGTTATAATGCGGTGCGTAATTGTCACCGAGATATTATTTGATAAACCAAGAGAATATTTTTGTCATAGACTTTAAGAATAAAATAATAGACCATTATAAAATCTAGATAACTTAAATTTTTAAAGGCATTAAAATGATCCATCCTTTTAAAGGTACTAAACCCGAGATAGACGCATCAGCCCTGGTAGTGGATAGCGCGCAGATCATCGGTGATGTGAAAATAGGTGAAGAGAGCAGTGTTTGGTTTAATGCTGTCATTCGGGGCGACGTCAATTATATTCGTATTGGAAAGCGTACAAATATTCAGGATGGTTGCGTTTTACATGTTGCACGTAAAACTTTGCCTTTGGAAATTGGTGATGAGGTAACGGTGGGTCATAATGTTACCTTGCATGCCTGCACTATCGGCTCGCAATGTCTTATTGGTATGGGTGCGACGGTGATGGACGGATCTGAAATAGGCGAACAGTCGATCGTCGGAGCCGGTTCTTTAGTTACACCCAATACAAAAATTCCACCCAAAAGTCTAGTTCTGGGTTCTCCTGCAAAAGTAAAGCGGGAACTGAAAGAGGAAGAGATACGTGGAATTCGGGAGTCTGCTGCCAATTACGTAGGTGATATTGAGACGTATCTGGATTAACGGATGAATAAATTCGTAAAAGACCCGGTACCGATTGCGGTGATTGGTGGCAGTGGTGCTTATCATCTTCTTGCCGAACAGTCATTGGGCGAAGAAAAAAAATGCCAAAATATCGACACTCCCTATGGAAAGAGTGCGCCCATCCATCAATTCAATTTAAATGATTTCGATTTTCTTTTTCTTTCCCGACATGGTGAAACAGATTATTCGCTGACAGCACCATTTGTCAATTACCGAGCAAATATTCACGCCTTAAAAGAATGTGGTGTTCAAAGGATTATCGCCTGGTCGGGACCGGGAATTATTAATACGGCCTACAAGCCCGGTGATTTTGTAGTGCCGCACGATATCATTGATGAAACGCGAAACCGCCCGACAACTTTTTTTGATAACACGGGAGTGGGATTCATTCGGCAAAGCCACCCTTTTTGTCCGCAAATTTCAGAAATTTTACATAATGTCTTACATGAGAGTGCGATGCCACATCATGAGAAAGCAGTATATGCCTGTACCGAGGGTCCGCGATTGGAAACCCCTGCTGAAATAAGAAAGCTGCGTATTCTTGGTGCCGATTTGGTCGGAATGACATTGGCGCCGGAAGCATTTTTAGCTCGTGAAAAGGAAATTTGTTATTCCCCATTTTGTTACCTTACCAATTATGCCGAAGGAGTTAAAACCAGAAAATTTAAAAAGGGAGAGTTGTTTGAGGGCATGCAGACAGAAGAAGAGAAAAAAAAGGTTGATGTTTCCATACAAAAATTTCCACAACTTATTCGTGCGATGTTTGAAATTTTAAGACGGGAAAAAAGAACCTGTGATTGCAGTGAAGCCCTGCGACGATATAAAAATAAGGGTTTCTTGCCACCGACCTAACCGCCTAAGGCAAACCTAATCTCATATAGGATTCTTAAGGAAGATTAGTCGGGCCAAGCTTCGAATCCACCTGTCATCGAATAAACTTCTTTGAATCCTTGTTGGGATAGATATTCTGCAGCACCGCGACTAGATATGCCGTGATAACAGCAGACTACCAGGGGAGTTTCCTTATCCGTTTTTTCGATGTATTCCTTAACATTCTGATCGTTAAGAGAAACAGCATTTGGAATATGGCCTGAAGAATAAGAGCCGGGATCGCGAATATCGACGACATGTACCGTACCTTCCTCAACCATTTCCTGCACTAGATGAGGATTTATTTCTTTAAACATGGGAACCTGTCCTTTATAGGGTTAAAAAAATTTTAGTTCGATTTCTTGCTATTTGCATCTTATTTCCTTAGATGATCAAATTTGTAAAAAGTCTCTTATAATATTTTAGGTAAAATGAATTTATTACAATTAAAAGAAAATTTTGAATCTACTCTTTTGAGGGGTGATTCGGCGAAAACTGTTAAAAAGGCAGTTGCTTATTGCAATGGTTGTCAGACGGCACGGAAGTACGATACCGCAATTATTTGTTTGAATAAACTTTTAATTAATGTGGAAAAAGATAAGACCCTGCGGGCGGTGGTGCTGACCGCGTTGGGCACGGCATATTGGGAAAAAGCTCAACTCAAAAAGGCCTTGGAGCAATTTGAAACGGCCTTGCTATTGTTTAAGGAAATGGATGACAAGGCAGGAAAAGCGGCTATTCTTTCTATAGTCGCGATCACCTATTGGAGAAAATGCGCATGGGATCAAGCTTTGGAAATTTTGGAAGATGCTTTAAAACAAAAATCGGATAGAGAGGAACGATTTATATCTTTGTACGGAGCATTTGACCGAGGTATCTCTACTTTGCAAAATAGAATAAGGCTCGGAAGGGAATTGGAACAGCCATTGAAAATCTTGCAACCTTTGTTTTCTTCCACTGCAATTCATCTCATAACTGGGAATATGGTAGAGCTTAAAAGATGTCTAGATGAATCGGAGACTCTGGCTAAAGAAACCGGTCAGACAGATATTCTGAATGCTATTTTAGGAGTTTCTAAGCTGGCCGCCAAAGTTTTATAAATGTCAGTTCATTTTTGTTATGAAAAAGATGCATGACTTTACTATTTGGGATGGCGGCAAATTTTTTAATAATGCTGGATTCGGGTTTGCCTTTAAACTTGAGGGTGCAGATAAAGTTTTTGCAGATACCCGAATCTATCCACATCAATAGCCAATCATAAAGTTTTTCTGGATANCAGATTAAATCTGAAAATAACCAATCGACTTGTCTTCCTTCCTTTTTAAATACTTCGGGTAGTAAAGAAAAGGCATCACGTTTTTCAAACTCCACGTTTTTTAGATTTGAAATATTTTTATCAAGTGGCGAACGATCGATGCTGAGTACTTCTGCACCGCATTTTTGGATTACCCAAGNCCAACCACCAGGGCTACCACCAATATCAATACAAAATTCTCCTTTTTTTGGGGTTTTCCCAGCTAGAGTCAAAGCTTCAAAGAGTTTCAGGTAAGCCCGGTTAGGCGGACCATTCTTGTCTTGAGTGAAAAAAGGTTCACCGTTAGGGAAGGGACTCGTACAATCTGGGGATGCGAGAAGCGTGTTTTCATCAAGCAGGCACCAACTTCCTAAAACATTTTTGGGAAGCGTTGTAGGAAATGCTAAGGGTTGTTGAGGTTTTAAGTCCAGTTTTTCTTGAATGAGTTTAGCCCTTCGGTGCAAGGTGAAAGAATAAAGACACCAGTTCTTTTGAAGCGCTTTGAGCTTCTTTGATGCATCATTGATGGACTCAACAGAAATTATCTGTGTGTTCTTCCAAATGTTCTGTGCCCAATGAGCGTCGATGAATGGCTCGCTTGAAAAAATAAGTCGGTCATGAACAGCAAGCACTTTTCCGACCTCATTTACTAAAAGTTCGTTTAGTCCCTTCGGTGCTAGATATACAGATTTTATTTCGGATTTCATCTATTAGAAATCGCCATATTATAGATAAGGGAATAGAGAGTAATTATTACCTTACTCTGTTAGTTTGCCACTTCTTAGATTAGTGTTCTCTCTTATGATTTAATTAGGGATCACGAGTGGTTAAATCTTAATTTTTTGATTGAAACCGTTCCAAATAATTCAAAAATTCATCATCGGTGCTGTTGGCATCNATATAGAGATAGGTATTTCTGGAGTTTGAGTTGAGAGCAAAATTNACCCTAGAGAGNTGTTTTCCGTCTATAAACATTAAGGTATCCCATGGANAGGTGACTTGATAGTCGCGATGGTTTTTCACAAATCTTATAAAGGTTTTAAAGGCCTTAGCGCAAAGTGCCGACCTCAAGCCTTCCAGATCACAAACTGCACGTAGTTTAGTTGAATTATTTTTTGTGCGACCCTCTAGTTTTACTGCCAAAGTTGTATTTTTTGCGGCTTTGGTTTTAATTGCTTTTCTAGAAAAATGCTCAAGAATTTTTTCTGGTGGGAGGTTAAAACGAATTTGTGCATTGAAATCATCTTGAATCAAAGTATTGTACCGGTTTAGAATTACTTTACCCCAATAGCGCATACGAAAATCTGTGGATTGACTAGCTACCATTAAATTTTTGGCTCCTTGTTGGCATTCCTCCAGATTTAATTCAGCCGCACAGATGAAGTTTTCCAATTGCAGTTTCTCTTTAAACACCTTGCCATATTTTTCCTGAATAGTTTCGTACATTTTTCTTTNGGGATTCCAGGTTTTATAGGGATCTTTCATTAGNTGACTTCGCATGTTAGCAGGTGCTTCGTCAAACCCCAAAATAAGCTTGTTTGGTTTGTCTGCTAAAAAAGAGGAGTGAGTAATCATAATTTCATGCCAACCTGTTCTTCTGGTTCTTTTGGAATTTTGTACCTCGGCAAGATTTTTATATCCTTTGAGACAGTCGTTGTTGGAAATTTCTTTAGAGCAATAGATTTCTTTAGCAAGGCCTTGATTTCCGATCTCTTTTTTTAATGCACGNATTTTATCCATGAATTCATTTTGCTGCTGCTGATCAAGTCGCTGATTTAAAAACTTTTCTATTTCTTCAGGTGTAGCCTTCCAGTTTACCAAGATGGTGTGAAACCCTGCGGTTCTCAAAAAGCGATTGCTTATTCCCACTTCCTTGTAATTATCATGCTTTATGCGGGTGAGGGCTTCTTGGAGTGAAGATACACCCTGCAAGCATCTTTGTATAAGAGGTATTTGATCTTCAGTGAACCCGATCTTTTTTATGAAGGGGAAGCATTCAAGCGTTTCGATACCAAATTCTTTTTCTAGTAGTTGTTTTTTTTCAACCAATTGGTTGAAGTTATTTGCAAAAAGAAATGATGGAAATATTAATACNCCTATAAGGCATAAAATAAAAAATCGAACTTTATTTTGAGTACGCATGCTTTAATTATATCAAATTAGGTTATTAACTAATGATTCAGTCGGCACGATTAGGCTTTTCAAGGGATATGGGTTCTATTCCGATTGGCTTGTCCGTAATTTGCAAAACATCCTTATCCAATTTATTCAATTCCTTATGGGCCGTATTGTAATGGTTTACCGTCGTGCTCAGAGAGTTGCCAAGTTTTCCCATATATTGATCATAATTACCTAAATGCTTCCCGAGTTCTTCCACTCTTGCTATGATTTCCTTAGCCGAAGCCTCTATTTTTAATGCCCGAAACCCTTGAATTATAGTTTGTAGATAGGCCATAAATGAAGTTGGCGAGACAATAATTACTTTCTTCTCAAAGGCATACTCAACTAGGTCACGGGAGGAAGCTTTCACGGAACCGATAGAATTAGATAATAAGTCATAGAAAATGGTTTCGGATGGAATAAACATGAATGCAAAATCGAGAGTATTTTCATTCGGGCGGATATACTTAGATGTTTCTAGTATTCGTCCTTTTACGTCCTGNATGAATGTCCTTGCCAATCGATCTTGTTCGGTTTTTATTTTTTCTTCCACCAGTCGGTTATAGTTTTCCATGGGGAACTTTGAATCAATTGGAAGAATTGTTTGTTCTTCGGCTTTTCCAAAAAATATCGCAGCATCCGCTATATCTCCGTTATTGAATTTGTACTGCAGAGAATAGTGCTCTGGAGGCAAAACATTTTTTAAGACCGTTTCCAGAAAAAACTCCCCAAGCACACCACGCTGTTTCGGGTTCATCAGAATATTCTGGATGGTCTTAAGTTGATTGGTTACGTCGATGACTTGTTTATTGGTCTCATTGACTTTGGTAAGTTGCTGAGTAATATCCTTGATGAGCTTGTTGGATTCACCGATTTGACTTCTCATCGATTCATTTGATTCGCCCAGTTTTTTATCCAAGGTTTCCACTACTTTACTCAACTGCTCTTGGATCAAGAGAATGCTCTGGTCCTCTATTTTGGAATTACTTTTCTTAAGCAGTATCCACATCAAAATAACTGCGGCAACGACCAACCCTATCAATACTTCAACCACTGAGCTGTCCTCCAACGATTTCTGATCTGATGTTTTCCAACCATCGCACTGTTGTGNACCCTAACGAGGTTGAAAAATCGCTANCTAATTTAATTGAAGAGGTATTGAAAAAATATTGTTTTGTATAGAAGTAGAGAGCAAATAGATAAAACAAAACTTAGCCCTGTTTTACTTTCCACTNAATATGTAAGTTATTGTTCTTAAGAAGTGTAGGGGAATTTTAGAGTGATCTCAATGATTTTCTTGCTTAACCTTGAAAGCTCGATCATAATTTCGAGATGGAATACCGGCGTTTTGGGAAGACCGATGAACTCATTTCTGTGATCACCCTGGGGGGAATGCGATTCAAGCATGGCTGGGTATCGCCACGTACCCATCTACCTTCTGAATCTATTCGAAACTGTATCGAAACAACCCGGCAGGCGTTTGAGGTAGGCATCAATCATATAGAAACCGCTCATGGATATATGAAAAGTGAAAACCTATATGGAATTACCTTAAAAGAACTGGGGACTCCGCGCCACGAATTTAAGATGATGACCAAAGGATCTCCAATGACAGGNGGAGAGACTCGCAAACTTGTAGAGGAACAATTAACCAGCTTAAAATTAGATTTTGTCGATTTCTATGGATGGCATGGGATTAATAATGAGGAAAGATTGCTAGCGGCAATTAAGCCGGGAGGACCTGTAGAAACATTACATCGACTTAAGGAAGAAGGATTGATTCGCCATATAGGATTTTCAACTCATGCTGCCTTGGATATTATTTTGCAAGCTCTCGATACCGACTTGTTCAGTTTCGTGAACCTTCACTATTATTATTTTTTTCAGCGAAATCTTGCCGCAGTTCAGTTAGCAGGAAAAAAAGATATTGGTGTTTTTATAATTTCTCCAAACGAAAAAGGCGGTATGTTGTGGAAGCCTTCATCAATTGTTAAAGAGACGGTTGAGCCTTTGACGGCGGTTCAATTTAATGGTCGATTTTGTCTAGAACATCCAGAAATCACAACGTTGAGTATGGGAATACACGAACCAGAGCATTTCCCGCAAAATCTTTCGATTTTAAATGAGGAGAAACAACCTTCAAATAAAGAAAAAAGTATTCGAATTCAGATGGATGTTCGGTTAAATGAAATCAAAGATCTTTGTACTCTTTGCAATGAGTGTTTGCCTTGCCCGGAGAATATAAACATTCCAGAGGTATTACGTTTTCGAAACTTGTTAGAAGCTTATGAGATGGAAGATTATGGAAGATTTCGTTATAACATGTTTGAAGGTGAGGGTCATTGGTTCCCAGGAAATTTCGCTTCTCGCTGTACTCAATGCGGAGACTGTTTGCCAAGATGCCCTGAAAAACTCGAGATTCCCAAATTACTATTCAATACCCATAACCGATTATTCGATAGAAAGGCTTGGCTGAAAGCAAGGATATTAGAATTTGTGTCAGCTGTTTATAGGTTTTTAAGAAAATTTTTCTAAGGAATGTTATGGATTAATTTGAAATATTTTTTATTAAATAGGGGCTTTTTTAATGCAGGACTCATTTAGTTCCCAAACATTTCTGTAGGTGTCGTCTTTTTTTAATACTTTTTCAAGCAAGGGCAGTGCTTTGTCACATTTATTTAAAAGGACAAAAATTTCTGCCATGATAAATTGTAAATGTATTTCGTTAGGATCAATCAAGTTATAGCGACCTCCATACATAAGTACTTCTCTGGCTTCTCCAAGTCCGCGATAACTGAATACAATAGCCTGTAATATTTTCAGATTCATCTGATCTTTTTGTAGTAAAGGCAAAGAGTATTTCAGAGATTTCAAGTAATCTTTTTTTAAATTATAATATTCAGCAAGAGAACGTAAAAGTACCGGATCCTGAGGGTTTTTATCTATTTCTTTTAACAAACTCACCAACCCAATTTCCCGCATGATCGTAGACATTTGTTGAGGGTTGTTTTTAGCCGTGGTTTGAAAATATGCTAAAGCTTCGTCTTTATTCCCCATTTCCAAAAGGTTGTACCCCATATAAAGATTAGCAAAACCAAGGTTCGGATTTTTTTCAAGAACCAGTTTCAGAATTTCCATGCTTTGATTATAGTTACCAATTTGGAAAAAACTGTGAGCTAGATTTAGCATATATTTGAGGTTGTCGGGCTCTTCTTCCACAAGTTGGGTCAAACGTTGTATTTGTTTGCGCCCCGCTTGCAAGTGATAACGGAAAAGATCGTCATCCTCCACCAGAGTCATGGCTTCCAAAAGCTGACCACGATTACCGTACATCACTCCACGTTGATACAAGTCCATCGCCCTGAAGTAAGATTTAAATTTTTGCCGGTCTTCCTCTGATAAATTTGAAATTTGTTTTACGACATCGTCAAATCTAGAGCGGTTAAACACATACCTTTCCTGTCCCGGTACGCCTATTACATTACCTAGGTGTAAATAAAACTCAATGGCCGGATGGTTATCGGTAATGAGAGGAACCCCTTTCCCCAGTTTAATTACCTGTTCGTTAAGGAACCAAATATTACTCAGAAAGGAGAAGATATCGGGGACTTCAATACCTGATAAATCTTTTTTAATTTCCGATTCCTGTAAACGCTTATTCAATTTATGAAAATCAATTTTAATGGGTTTGTTGGAACCGATAAGAAGGATTTCGTTTGCAACAGGAAGCCAGCCCATTGTATAGGGAAAAACAGATTGAAATGTTTTGAAATGCATAGCTACTTCTTTTTCTCCCTGACTATGTAAAGGTATCCATTGAGCGGCAATACCACCGGGTTTAAGCTTATTTTTCTGTAATTCATAATATTCTTGGGTATAAAGGTTTACCGTATAAGCGGTGCGAGGAGGTGGGGGTTCGGATGTGATGACATCGTAAAGCTTATGAGTGGTTAACAAATGATTTCGACCATCCTGAATCACAAAATTTACTTTTGGGTTTGATAAAACATTATTATTCTCATCTGCAAACATTTTTCCTGCATTGAGTACACTGGAAGATAGTTCCAGACTATCCACCGTTTTAACCCCAGGATGCAGTCCTGCGGCTCCCGTAGTCTGACCCGTTCCAAAGCAAACTACCAGGACGTCATCGGGTTTATCCACTAACAGAATAGGTATATGAGCGAATAACTTCATGTAACGAGTAGCGATCATATTGGAGGCAGACATGGATATGCCATTGGTGATCAAACGTTTTGCCGATGGATCGAGCACCCCGTAGTCATCCTTAAAAACCGCCACGGTATCGGATAAGCCTTCTTCAAAGTAAATCAATTTATTAATATTACGTTTGCCAGCACTATCTCGCATGAAAAAGGAATTCAACAAATTACTGGGGATAGATATATTTACAAAAAGGACCAGTGCAGTAAATACCACTGTCATTACTCTTCTCACCATAGGTGTTAAATAGTTACCTGTGCGAAATAAAAGAACCATTGTCAAAAAGTTGATTGTCGCAAGAAGTGTGAAGCTGATTTGACTACCCAAGTGAGGCAAGAATATAAATCCGCATAAAATAGAACCCAAAATAGCCCCCAGAGTATTTGCGGCATAAATTTGCCCGGTTGCTTCTCCAATATTTTCATGTTTTTTGGATATTAATTGAATAAGTAGTGGAAAGCACATACCTAAAAGCAAAGCGGGAAATAGCATAAGGGCTGCGGAGTCCTTAAAATAATTCCAAAAGGCGATAGTAGAATTGCCCAGATTGTAGGCATTCCATGGAGGAGAGAGTATAGAATCTAAGCTGTAGATCGATCCAATTACATAAATTCCAACTCCACCTTGTAATACAATGAGGATCGTTCGTAGATTTTTAACCCTTGAAAGTGAGGGAATGAGTAAAAGACTTCCTAAGAATATCCCCAGTAAAAAAACCGCAAGCATCATGCTAAAGGAGTAAACAGTGCTAGCAATGCTAAATACTAGTAATCGAGTCCATAAGACTTCGTAAGCAAGAGCCGTGAAACCACAAATGAAACTGATTCCCATCCAAAACTTTTGTTCTGGACTCCAATTTATTTTCGGGATACTAATTTTTGGGAAGGTGAATTTTATAGTTCCTCCATTTTCCTTATAAATACTTAGAGCACTAATACCCACCAACAAGTTTATGCCGGCAGCAAACAAAACAGTTTGCAACACACCAAAGGTTTCCATTAAAAAAAACCCTGTAGCTAAACAACCGAAGACTGCCCCAAGTGTGTTCAGTGCATAAAGCAAACATACTTGTTTTCCTATAACCTTGTCATTGGTAACGCAATATTTGCTAATGATAGGAAGCGTGGTACCCATCAATGTTGTGGGTATTAATATTAAAATAAAGGAAAAAAAGATCTTCAGTAAATTTTGTAGTTCAGTCGACTCAGGAATGAAACTATGAAATAGAGAGTAAACACCTGAAAATTTCAAAAATAACAATGAAATAAGGGCACCGCTGGCAAAAATCAGGATTTCAATCCAGCCGTATACCTTAAGTGCGGTTGCAGAAGAATCTATAGTATTTATCGATAACCTATCTACGGCATAGCCAGCAATATAACTGCCGAGACCCAAGCCGGCCATAAAGGCAGCAAGCACAACAGATACTGAAAAGACGGTATGTCCGAAAACAAGTGTGAGCATTCGGGTCCATACAATTTCATAAATCAGAGCAGTGATGCCAGATAAGAAAAATAAAAAATAAACTACTGGTGAACGTTGCATTTTAAAATATTTGTTTCAATATTAAATTAGGCTAAAAATAAACCAAAAAACCGTAAATCAGACTAATTTTATTTTTACCCTTGCCAAACCTTTAAATTAATTGACATTGACGCAAGCTTCAAGTAATTTTTTAATAATACCTGTATTTTATATAGTAAGCTGATCGATGTCGATGTAATCTATCTTTTATTACTTTTTAAGTTTATGACAATGGCCCTGTTTTGGAATTTATAATCATATAAATAAGGTTTTTTCAAATGGGAACTCAAGAAATCAAGATATCAGAGGCAGACCACCCTTATGCTAAGGAGAATGGTGTGGTGTGGGCTGAAGAAGCATGGGAACGTGTGAAGCATGCGCCGGAATTTGTTCGTCCCGGTATTCGCAAGCTTATGGTGCAACGTTGTGTAAAACGGGGTTTTAAAATCGTTACTTCCGATTTCTTAACAGAAATTCGTAATGAATCCATGATGTTAGTGTCGAAAAGGGTTAAAGGTTTTGGATTTGAAGAATTGACTATGGATGCTTTTGATGTTGCGAAAGACAAAATGCGGCAAAGTCCTCGTAAGGTGGAAGTGATCGAAGAGATTGAAGATTTTCTATCTATGCGAACTGAAAAGAAAGATGACATAGTAGAAAGATTTAAAGACTATATGGATGTTACTCCTACCGCAGGCATTCCTTGGAGCAAAGAGGCCAAGGAAAAAATGGAAAAGGTGCCTCCTTTTGTGTTGGGTATGGCCAAGCAGACAATTGAGGGTCGGGCCCGAGAGCGCGGAGATAAAATGATCACTCCCAGTATCATTGATGAGGTTTTCACCAATATTATGCCAGCCTCTGCGAAAGAAGCCATGGGTATGGAGGTGACGGATGAAGACCTTAAACGCGATGAACAAATTGAAAAGGAGAAAGAAGCACCAGTTGAAGTTTCTATGAAATGGGAAGACGATGCGTTGGATAAGGTATCTCGTATACCTATTCCCTTTATACGCAACATGGCCGTAAAGCGGATTGAGCAGGAAGTAGTCAAGGCAGGCAAAAATATTGTGACAATGGATTTGTTCGAAAAATATCGATTTACTTTTTAGGTAAATACTTCCAGAGAACTTGGATCACCCTTTTCACAAGCTACCTTTTTTATCTGACCCCAGAGTTCTTTTCTCCCCAAATGACTCCTGCTTGAATAGGCGACTGTCCCAAGGGAATTATTTCCGGTAAATGCTGCTTTGATTATTTTAGTTTGCTTGCTGCGCTCTGTACCGGATATTTTGTCTGATTTCGTGATAACAAGAATATAATTTCTACCCAGATCTTCCAGCCATTCTTTTAGAGTTAAGTCGAGCTCGGTTGGTTGTCGGCGGATGTCAACAATGAAAACAATAGCTAATAAAGGTTCACGATTTATTAAATATTCCTCAATCATTTTTTTCCATTTTTTTTGCAAGGCCGGTGCGACCCGCGCAAATCCGTAGCCTGGAAGATCAGCAAACATAAATTCCTCATTGATTCTAAAAAAATTAATTTCTCTTGTTTTTCCAGGCGTGGAGCTGATGCGAACAAGTTTTTTTCGATTTAAAAGAGAACGAATTAGTGAAGATTTTCCCACATTTGATCGTCCGACAAAAGCAAACTCAGGATAAGATTCTTTCGGATATTGCTTTGCCGACACAGCACCCGTTATAAATTCCGTATTATTTACTTTCATGCGCAATTGTTTTAAGAGCAGTTATTGTTCAAAATTGTTGATAACCAAACCCGATAATAGCTTGGGGTAAAAAAACGTCGCTTTCTGTGGTAGACGAATTCCCATACCCGCTAAACGACGAACTTCTTGGATCGGTGTGGGGTTCATAAAAAAAGCAATATCATAATATCCTTCATCGACGCTTGCCATTGCTTCATCTACATTTACCTTATAACCAACAAAATCTTGGCTTTGCTTTTTTCTTGTATCAATTTTTAAAATTTCACGGAAAATAATGGCATGCAATTGCATAACGTCTAGAACTTGCAATTCCTTTGGTTCATTTTTATCGAGAAGAGGTAAAATATTTCTCGGATCATTTACCATTAAAGTATAAGTTTGGTCCTTACCCATATATGCGCAAAAGATAATACGGTCTTTTCCAAATTCAACTAATCGTGATTTAATTTCAGACCCATTTACTTCAGTATTCCAGGGAATTACCTCGAAATATTCGCTAGCCCGCTTTAAAAAAGCCTTGCGGTCAAATGGATTTGGACTTTTTGCTATTCGATGAATAGGAAAAATAGACATGCCCCCCGAATCCATATTGGTAAGAAACATCATTACGTGAGAGCTGTCGGGAATTGTTTCTTTATTTTTTTTTGCAAAGGCTAAAGCCGTTTCATAGCGGTGGTGGCCATCTGCAATGTATATTTTTCTATCTCGGATGGTATCACAGATCAACTGGTTGTTTTTATTATTGTTTGAACGCCAGAATTTATGAATTACTTTACCATCATTAATAACAGATAAAGGTTCGGATTTTGTTTCTTGGTTCAGGTAAAGGTCAATTTCACCGTCTGGGTCAGAATATAAACCGAAGATAGGACTAAAATTGGCGTGACAGGCATTGAGAAGTTTTGTTCGATCAGTTTTAGCTTTTGAAAGTGTAAATTCGTGAGGGCAGATATTTCCTTCATTGAAATCTTCTATTTTGACACGAGCGAAAAAACCAACACGGCAGAATTTTTCCCCTCCAAATTCATATTGTTGGCTATATATATAAAACCCAGGCTTGTCATCTTTTTTTAAAATCTCTTGATTTATCCAATCTTGAAAAACCTGTGCGGATCGGGTGTAACGATTGTCTGCATCAGTATCTGAATTAAATTCCTTTCCCAAAATCAGTCGGACCACATTATTAGGGTGTTTTTCGTATAGTGCCTGCTGCTGGCCCGAGGAAATAACATCATAAGGCGGTGCGATTAGTTTATCGAGAGGTCCAGTAATATCCAAGTTATATAACAAGCCACGGAAAGGAATTACTTCGATCATATTTTGATCTCATTTAGAAATTTATTAGTTGAATTATATCAGAATAAAAAGCAATTTTTTAATCAGACTACAAGGCTTCGCATTTACACAATTCACGAATATATCGTACGAGTTGGTACATGGTTTTTTCTTTTAGCGTATGCCCCCAAGCAGGCATACAGGGTGCACGCCCAACAGAGAGGCCTCCAAACTTTATAGCTTTAAAAAGTTGTTTGTCGGTGCGAGTTTCCAGATATGCAGCCTTGGTATGATTTCTAGGAGGAACAGTCAAAAATTTTGCATTGATCCCATCCCCCTTTCCTTCAATACCATGACATTGGGCACAGTACCATTGGTAAGTTTCACGGGTATTTGCTGTCACAATTATGGGCTTGGGAACTATTTCCTGCTTTGATTGGAGAGATTTTGGTTCTTCATGAAGTGGTAACTTGGATTTAGAAAGTGTACTATTCTGCTCTTCGCCACACCCTATAAGCATAATAGCTAGCAGAAGAATCCCATATGTGAAAATAGATGCTTGTGAAAATCTTTTCATAGTTATCGCACGTTTTCTTTTTTTAGAGCCATGATGAATTGTGTAAATCTCAATCGTGTTTCATCATCCATTTTATAAATCGGCATACGGTTTTCTTCTGAAAACATCTTTGGGTTTTTCAACCAGTGCGCAACCCAACTTGCCTGCAATCTATTTCCTGCGTCGATAAGTGAGGGTCCAGAAATTCCGCCACGAGGTTTCCCAGCCAAGTTCAAACTTTGATGGCAGGAAATGCAGCTAAACGTACGTTCAAACTCATATTTAGTTTTAGCTATTTGGCCTTTAGATAGGGCTTTTAAGTTACTTGTTTCATCCGGCATATTAGGAAAAATCATGGTCATTAATTCTTGGCTGATTTGTATCGCATCTTTTTTAGAAAGTACGGGGTGCGAATTATTAAACTCGCCTTTAAGAAAGCCTGGGTTAAAACCAGTACCTGCTTTTCTAAGTGTCAAGGGATTTTGAAGGTATTGCAGTAACCAGGTTGGTTGAAATTTATTACCAGCATAAAAGAGATCAGGGCCTATTTTTGCAACTTCTATCTTAGAAAGACGATGACAAACGGAACATTTTTTTTCTTCGATTAACGAAGCATTTGAAAGTACCGGGCTTAAAATAAAAAATAAGCTAATCAGAAGAAATAATATGTTTTTCATTGTGGTACGATTTCATTGGGAAGAGATAGAGTATCTTCAGTCTTTTCATTATCTTCAAAAATGTCGTAGAGAAACTCAATGATTCCCTCTTCTTTTTTATCCTGCGAAGGGTCTGTCGTTACTAAACCATTATTTTCCTCAACCTCTGCCCCTGGCAAAGACTCAGTAGTAAAAAAAGAAGTTGATTTTAAAGGCTCTTTCGTTTTTTCAATTTTAATGAATTTATTTTTTTCAACATCATAAAACAGATCTTCTCGAGGTTGGGGTTGTTCCGATTCCTTATCCCGAACACGACGCTTTATATCGTAAGGAAATTCGCTACGGCTCAATAACCTGGAAAAATTTAACTCCCTTAAATTGAGAGAACGAAATGCACGATACCGGTCCGAAGTTTCCTGTAGAATTGATATCTCTTCTTTGTTTAGAAAGCGCGATCCATCTAGAGGAAAAGGAGTTTGTAGTGCTTTTCCGCTTNGGTCTATGGNTTGCTTGAGTTGGAAGTCAGGGTGAACCCNGTTTTTCTGTTTTAAACCTGAGAAAAACTGANCGGCATCTTGCAGTGATTTTTTTAAGGGATCTCCAAGGCCGACAGANACTGAACTTTNATGACAATNTTCACAGGAGCGCACTGTTTTTCGTATCGTGTGAGGTGAATAGTCGGTCCAGATTAATCCTATAGAATCATCCAGTGTTAGTGACGGTTCAGCCCTTTTAAATGGAAGACCGGCTTGGCCTGTCTGGTCCGTAACAAAATATTGATAGTGTGGTTTTAAAAGAGAATATTTCCCTTGCGAATTTTTTCCCATTATCATATTCGACCATCCGGAATCTGAAAATACTGTCCACCAGTATTCATTGATAGTATCGCCTTCTATTTTATTCGGCATTGATTTAGCGGTCAACCAATCCAACATCCCGAATTTTATANTGGCGGAACTTGTTAATAANTGTTGCAGAGTGGGATCTGAAAGATTCCAATTTTTCCATTTTTCAGGAAAAAATTCTTGTTCCCGAATNATATGCATGCCCCAATCAATTGCAGCCCAGCGTGCGTGACAAGTGGCACATTCTATTTTTTGCATATGTTTTGGGATTTGATGAGAAATCGAGGGTTTAAGATTTTTNAGTAAAGGAATATTATGCTTCTTGCCGCTTACCTTTGAATACAAAAACCAGTCTTTCTTAGTCTTTTTGATATGAAGCATTGGTGAGCCGCTTGAATTTAATAAAACGGTATCTCCGGCACGCACCTTTTTCTTAAGATTTGGATTCAAGTTGGCATTTTTTATTAATTTTTTTGTGTTCGGATCCGATTCGATCAANAGTAAACCTTCAGGCAGTTTGTCATGAGTTCCATGACAATCTATGCAACGGATTTGTACTCCAGATTGAAGTTGATCAGGTTCTATCTCAGGTTTTATTGCATCACCAATATGGCAGTCGATACAGTGCATTCCTTTTTCGCGATGGATATCAGGAACTAGAAATTCATGTTCCTTTCCGTATAGAACGGGTTTTTCTGCGTTGATAGGGTTGGGGGTATCCAAGGGTCGAGATGGCTTGGCAAACAATCCTTCGAACTCTTGACCCGTCCCGTTATTGCTATGGCAATGCTCGCATTGAACGCTAGGGATCGCGACGGTAAATTTATGAAGTAAGGGATAACCGCGTGGGTTGTTCAATGAATTCTCGGCATACTTTCTTGTAAAACGATTTTGAATTTGATTTTTTCTTTGGGTTTTTTGTATAGCCCGATCATGAGATAAAGAAATACCATCGTTGGAATAAACCATATGACATGAAGAACAACCCGATGCTCGGTAATCTCCAGGGCGATGGGGACTTTCTGANCCAATATGGCAGCGCAGACATTTTGTCCTTAGGAACCTGTCTACAGAATGACCCTCTGGTAAAGAGGGGAAAGCTTGTTCTTCAATACTAGGTTTAAGCGAATAGGGAAGTTCATCCAATGGTTGTGCTCCCCAAGCATATCGTGTGATATTAATAGTTCGTTTGGCAGTAGACATGAGTGATCGCTCTACCTTTTCGACGTGATTCTTGTGACATTTACCACAAAATCTAGGCGCATTTTTTACTGAGGAAGGATTAGNTACAAGCCCCTTATGGGCTTTGGGCAATGAATTAGCACGNCTGTTACCNCCATGGCAGCGCACNCATGAAAANCTGTGATTATTGCTGATTCGTTCAATTCCTTGATGACACGTATAACAACCCCCACGCTTTTCTAGATATTTTATTTTTCCATAAATATCTTCCAGTGAAAAATTAGATTCTTTATAGAACATTTCAATAAATTTATTGGTATCACTATANGATTGAAACTGCACTCCACCCATAGTGGTTCCAGGTTGCAAAACTTTTTCTGAATTTTCTTGCAACCCCCTTACACGATAAAAAGGATCTTCGAAATCAGAGGCATCAAGTTGAGCCTTAGGAAGTGATGAGGGCACTTCCACCATTTCTTTGGTTTTTAAAGCATCCTGTGGATTTGGAGCAATTTCTATTTCCTGAATACTTTCATTTTCTGATTTAGGTTCTGGNTTTAGAAAGAAATCTAATATTTTAGGTGGATCATTTTTGGTTGTTGAGTTCGAAGGTTTTTCTTCCGATGTGCCATCAAAAAAATCAGATGGTCCTTTTTTATTTACTGCTTGCCCTGAAGAATAATTGAGGAATATGCTTAGGCAGAATCCTCCTGCAATAATAAGATATTGTAAAGTTCGAAATACTTTTTTCACGGTTGGGTTTGCCTGGAGCTTAATATTCTCTCGCGCAATTTACGATGCTCAANTGTGCGTTCAAAAGAATAGCTTTTTTTGATGTTCTGATAAATCGGATCGTCATATTCATCATGGCAGGGGATACAATTTCCCACTTTTAAAATTTTGACTATTTCTTTTTGGTTAAAGGGTCTTGCATTAAGCTGATGACTACCAGCGAGAATTTCTCCTCGTATTGAGACTTTGGCCTGAGGGTCAAAGGCGGAGGCTCTGATCCTTTTATCAAAGCGGTTTAAAGGAGTGAGAGAATCATCTTTTCCGGTATTATTTGCGCCAATAATCAAATCTCCTTCTCCTAATCCTAAAGTTTTGGGAGACAAATGGCAACTTTCGCAGGAACGAACTTTTCTGCCTGTTGAATGAGGGTTTAAGGAATAAGCGAGATTCGATCCCGACTTGTTATTTGGGTTTGTAAAATGCCANTCCTTGTATTTNCCACGNAATTGTCCTGTAGACCCCAATGCAGGNATCGGNTTTCTTTTTTCATCCAATAGAGAAAAATGTCTTTTAGGTTGTACAAACATCGGCGCAACTTTTCCACGAGGTCCTATCATCAGGACTGGTTGTTGGACTTTTATGGGAGGCTTTTCTGAAGTTTTCAAGTCGATTTCTTTATTCCCCAAACTAATCGACATATGGCAACCTTGGCATTTCACCACCCAATTTGAATGACAGGCGGTGCATTCTAAACGGGATCGATGTTGCGGTATATAATGCGCATCAGCATCTCGAGTTAAAGGAACGTTGTAAACGCGACCACTCTTTTTTCCCAAGACAATTATCTTTCCATTTTTTACTTTAACATTTGTCATACGATTTTTTCGTTTGGTAACTGCCATCCAGTCTCCCAAAGAATTAGCGGGTCCTTTATAATGTCTGCTAAGTCGAATGACTTCATCTTTTGGATCAGTAACCTTTAAAAGCATGGGGTAGGTAATGTCATCACCATGGCAGGTTTCGCAACGAATTTCTATGGCTTGATGTTGTTTTGAATATAGATTTCCATCTCCCATAATATCCCGTTGTGTGTGGCAGTCTATGCAGTCCATGCCTCTAGCCGTATGCACATCAACTTGAGTATTTCCGTTTCTTGGAAACAAGGACAATTCTTCCTGCTCATTTGTTTCAATTTTTGTCATTTCTTTTTCCGGAGATGTTGCCTCTAGCAGTATTTTTGAAGGGAAATCCTGGTTAATTTGTGGCTGTTCTGTTGCTGTGACTGGATTTTCTGGAAGTAGTTCTTCAGTTTTCTTTTGGACTTCAATTTTATTAATTGCGCGCTCATTTTCAAAGATGATATTGGATTCAATATCTTTAAGTGGGGAAGGTTGATTACCCAGGGGTTGTATGGAAAAACCCTTATGACATTGAACGCACAATTTCCGTTCGGGCAGAACCTGGAGCTTATGAAACATTGAATGTCCAGGTTCTGTTTTTGATATTGTTGGGTCATTTCCTTCATAGAGGCCATTTTTAGAGTAAGTAAAATGACAAGCTGCACAACCTTGAGACCGATACTCACCAGGAGGAGGCGGAGAATCTATATGGCATTGAAAGCATTGCCGGCGTAAAATTCGATCACTGGGGTGTTTCGAAATAGGATAGATTGTGTTTTTATTTGATTCAGTAATATCAAGAGAAGAGAAGTAGGGTAATAAATCTAATTTTTCCAAGGCACCCCATTTGCGTGGAATTTTTCCATCTTTGTCTTGAATAGCTTTTGTTGCATAACGTGCAGTCTTTTTATTTTGGCCCGCCCATTGGTAGCGCAAACCTGATATCACTCCAGCGAGAGTATTCATCATCGACTTATTTAACCGCTTAATATGATTGCGGTCTTCGCGAACATGCCCTGAGTGGCAATAAATCTGTCCACAAGATTGTTCAACTACACTTAGACTAGAGGGNTTTCGTTTTCCTGTTCCAGCTTGTGGATCATAAATTAATGTCGCATGAGCTTGGTCTTTGTCTATCGATTCGGGTTCGCCACCATGGCAAACCGTACAACCAAATTCAGGNGGATGAGAGGGGCTAACGGTAGATATACCATCGTGACAAGTGATACAGCGCTCAACATTACGATTTTTATAGTCAGAGATCTTTACCCCGGGATAATCTGGTAGTGTTCCAGTTACCCGTACTTCTTTAATATGAGGCTCTTGTTTTATCCATAAATAAGCTGTTTTATAATTGTCGGCATTATCTGCATTTATTTTGAAAAACTTTTTTTGCCAGTAAATCCAGTCGTTGCCCTGAGCATAAACAGAACATACTCCCACCAGGATAATCACAAAAACTGCCAGTCCCTTTTTAAAAGTTAGCACAGTAATTTTTGGGAAAGTAAGAGCGTATTAAGAAATCAACCAGATCGTCCTAACGAATCAGGTGGGTAAATCATATACAATAGAAACGTTTTTTCAATGATTGATTACTGCATAAAGATGAGCTGCGTTTTTTCTGGAGCTTGTTCTTTGGTCTTTATTTAGTAGCTTTTTCAATCACGCTGAGGGACATTTTCGGAGCGGCTCCCTAAGCTTTTTTCAAAATGGACGACTACAGCTCGCTATTATTTTTTCCTTATAATTACCCCCTTGCAAAGGGTATATATCAGTAAATTGGATTGTGAAAATAGTACAAAGCGTCATCGCCTGGATTAATACTGTAATCTGGCAAGCTGGAACAGTGCTCAAGAGTAATTTTCCAACTGGATCCTTCTTTAACAAAGCTGTAATTGCAGACACCGTGTTGGCGCTCATCGTTATCTACAGATTTTGAGGTAATGCTATAAATTTCGTCAACTAGTAAATATCCGACCTTGGCTCCAACATGTCCTGCAAGTACTTGCCTTTGGACCTGACAATTTAAGCCACGATAATCCGACATCATTTGACGGTAGCCCTTTATTCGGTTTTCAAGCAGGTGGCGCTTGTCATCCTGCAAAATGACCAAGTTTTTGCCATAAAAACTGGGAAGTTTTTCCGGTTGTGTACAGGTCATGCCATCTATTTTTTTTAAAATGTTAGCAAATAGATCTGTATCAGCGGAAAAAGCATTATTACTAATTACAAGGGAAAAAAAGAATACCAACCCTGTTAAAATGAAACGCCTCATTGTAAAAATTCTCCCAAAAAAATTTAAAAGTATATCTGATGTTCTTTCAAGTTCGTATAATCCTGGTTTTCCCTATCCCAGATTTTTCTATAAAAGGGTCAGATAAATCAGGGAAATTTGTGTAAATAAATTTCTACTGTTTCTCCATCTTGAGCCCAACCAAAATTTCCTGAACCCGCAAATGTGGAAATGATTCCTTTTGCATCTACTTTTCGGATTCGGTTATTGCCCATATCGGTAATATACATATTGTTTTTTGAATCGAATGCAATTGCAAGAGGACTTTTAAGCATGGCTTTAGTTGCCGGGCCACCGTCTCCAGAGTAACCCTGATAACCTCTACCAGCTACCTTCACTATTTTTCCATCTTTAGTTATTTTTCTGATGCTGTTTGTATTCATTCCAACAATATGAAGTTCCCCGTTACTGCTGACTTTTAGATAATCCATATTGCGAATGCTTGCCTTTAAAGCAGGGCCGCCATCTCCAGTGTCGTCATGTTTACCATTACCTGCAATCGTTGTGACAATACCTTTTGTATCAATTTTTCGAATGAGGTTATTTGCTCCGTCTGCGATATACAGATTTCCTTCTTTGTCAGTTGCCAAAGCACTGGGGTCTCGAAAGGCAGCTTCCATGGCTGGGCCGCCATCTCCATAGTATCCGGACTCACCGGTCCCTGCTATGGTTGTTATTACTCCTTTTGGGTCCACCTTGCGAATCTGGTGATTTAACCGATCAGAGATAAATAAATTCCCTTTCTTATCGAAGGCAAAATCTGAAAAATGGGTGATGGTCGCTAGTTCACCGGTTTGTACTTTACCTTTGTATTTACTTTTCTCAATGGAATCCAGATATTTTGGAGTTACCGTATCGAGAACCTTGCGCATGACTCCTTTTTCATCAATCATCCGGATCAGGCTTACGAAACCGCTTGGACTAATCAGGAACATTTCTCCTTTATTATTCAACTTCAGAGAAGTTGCCCCATAAATAGAGGCCTCCTCGGCGGGCTTATCATCCCCAATATTTCCTCGTATTCCATTTCCAGCAATGGTTTGGATAGTACCGTCTGGAGAAATCTTACGAATACGATAATTCCCTTTATCGGAAACCAAAACGTTGTCATTTTTATCTACCGCGATACCATGAGGAAAACTCAATGTTGCGCCCGTTGCGGGGCCACCGTCACCTGCAAACATTTTTTTTCCATTTCCTGCAATTGTTTTGATGCTGCCACGCTTTAGGTCAACGCTGCGAATTCGATAATGTGATCGGTCTATCACTAATAAAGAGCCGTCCGGTTTTAAAGCAACTCCAAAAGGCAGGTATAGGTTTGTTTCGCGAGCTACTTCGGCATCTCCGTTATAGTCTTGCTGTCCTGTTCCCGCAATGGTAGTGATCATGCCTTGAGAATCCACAGACCGAATGCGGTTGTTGTTGCGATCAGCGATGTAGAGAGTGCCTTGATCATCCACTACTACGCCTGTCGGCCCTGCTACACTAGCTCGATAGGCGGGTCCATTGTCACCCATGAAAAAAAATCCACCATCTCCTGCTACCGTATTAATGATTCCCTGTGCGTTAACTTTACGTACTCGATTATTACCACGATCGGCAATATACAAGTTTCCTTTTCTATCGAATGCTATCCCGAAGGGCTTGTCGAGAGACGCCTCGAGAGCGGGTCCGAAATCCCCTGTAAAGCCTTCTCGCCCGTTACCGGCATAGGTACGAATTTTTCCCTTCGAATCGATCACACGGATTCTTTCGTTGGATCGGTCTGAAAAGAATAAATTACCTTTATTATCAAATGCAATGCCTGAGGGATGATTCAATTGTGCCTTGGTGGCAAGATCACCATCTCCACTAAACCCTGCTGTTCCGGTTCCAGCAATGGTGGTGATAATACCTCTGTTATCGACTTTGCGAATACGATGGTTATTTCTGTCTGCGATAAATAGGTTTCCATTCTTATCAAATGCAAGACCGGCAGGCACGTTCAATTTAGCTTGGATAGCTTTACCACCATCTCCTGAGAAACCGGATGAGCCATTACCAGCATAGGGCGTCATATTACCCTTTTGATCAATACGACTGATAATATTATTATCGCGCCTAGAAATATAAACGTTACCTCTTTTATCCACAGTTACCCCATCCACTAGAGAGATTTCTGTTTTAGTAGCTGTAACTGTTTTTGCAAATGATTCGGATACAGGAAATACACTTCCAAAAAAAGTAACCAAACCGAAAACCATAATTAAATCGAAATATTTTTTGATCATGTTTACAAACCTCACCAAAAATAATTAGTGGTTGCGCAGATTTCTAAGAAAAAATATCTGAAGCTATCATTTCAATATCTTTTATTACATAAAAAATATGCCAGATTTGATCAAGGTTGCCTGCTTAAATACAGGAACAAATGACCAAACTTGGCCAGAAAAAAATGCTGTAAATGTTTATAAACCAATAATTATACTTTGCCAATGTTTGTTGTCAAATGAATTTCATAGTCTTTTTCTATATGTTTAATTGAAAAATCCTCATTTTGGTTGTGAGCCATTTGTAATGGCAAAAATAACTTAAAAAT
>NZYH01000009.1 GCA_002697825.1 Nitrospina sp.
AAAAGTCCCGCGGACGCTGATCTGCAAATTGTCTGGTAAAATCNGCACAAATAANACAATCAATTTTACAAGCNGCAATGAGNTCCATTTTTTTGTGNAAATGNGTCAACAGGGGNGGNACTTTGTCCGGAGCAATGATTTTTAANGGATGCGGCTCGAANGTGAAGGCNANNGANGTGCCCNGCTTCTCCCGGGCNATNTCGGCNGCTTTTTTGAAAAGAATTTGGTGNCCTACATGNACNCCATCAAAATTACCCAATGTTACAACAGGNTAAAGAAAAGGGCCGCTTATATTTTTGGTGCCACGTACAATCTTCATGCAGGTATCTCGTTATTCGTTAATTTTTTCTAATGAACTCGAAAGCCCTTCTTTCATGAGGTCTGCTTATGGCCAAAAATAGNTTTTAGAAATGTCCATAATTCTTCCNATAGTCTACCTTAAAAGCATTATTATTCAAGATCTTCAGNAATGGAACTTTNAAATAATTGCTACCGGAAAGATGAAAATGNATNGTTAATCTGCTAAAATNTATCTACGAAAAAATTTAGGAGCCTATGGATGTTTGATATCGGATTTTTTGAGCTGATGATAATTATGGGGATCGCGGTAGTTGTGATAGGTCCTCAAAACCTACCCAAACTCGCTAAAGCTATCGGAAAAGGTTGGGGCGAGTTTCAAAAAACCTTCAGTGGACTNAAACAGGATGTCATGGATGAAGCCGAAGGNCTCAAGCAGACNGTGAACGTGGATTCGCTGGAACAGGATATCAGTTCAGCAACTAAAGTCGATGTTGATGTCAATCTCTCCGAAATGGATTTGGATATCTCCGGCGATATCAAAAAAGACTAGTAGATCAAACCCTATACCTAAAAGGTCTAATCTTTTTGGGTCAAAAATATAAATTTATGTTTTTGCAATCTGGTTTTTATGCTTTCCCCCCTAGAAAGATATCTTGCCAAGAAAATTAGCTGNTAAAACAATATTTTCTTTTTGAGCTCGAAGAAACGTGGACACTTAGTAGAATGATTAGTTCCATTTCATTTCATCCTTTCATTTCGCATTTTCCCCCTGCGCTTTTTGTTGCTGGACTGTCCCTACTTTTTCTAGCTAGAAANAAAAACGATCCGAAACTAAATTCTGCTGCGAGNTTTAATTTAAGCTTGGGATTGTTAGCTGCCGTTGTTTCCAGTTTTTCAGGAATGATGTCCGTTGATATCCACTTTCTCAAAACNGTTGATGTGGAAGGACACCAGGGTTATTCCTTTCTGTTTACTGTCCTCTATGGTTTTGTGGTTGGCTATTCGTATACCAACTCTTTTTCTAAAACCGCGCAAGGTTTTTACATTACAGGTCTGGTGACCATGTGTATTTGCCTTTTTACTGGGTACCAATTAGTTTTTTAGGAAAGAACTTGAAAAAGTTATCGTCCTGTGGAAACACCGAAACGGTGCACAAGTTCTCCGCCATAATATCCTGTATTAAGGATACAATACAATCCGGCTACCAACGCTAAGAAGTAAACTGTTCGACCAAGTTTGTTGCGAAAGTAACGGGAAGTCAACATGGCGAATAAGAATGAACTGGCGGTAAGAAAAGCAAACCTCAGGTGACCGGAAAGAAAATCTTTAAACTCATCTGTCTTGTCCAAGCTCAGCATCCCCAGGAACCCNACTATCAAAACAGGAAAGATGCACCAAAACCCTAAACGTGTATTGAAGCGGCCTGCCGTTTCAACAATCTCATCTTTTCTAAAACTACCATAAATTTCAAACACCACACCACTAGTCAATAAGGCTACAGGAAAGTGGACAATGAGCGGATGGAATTTGGCAAAAAATGTCATTTNGGTTTAGAAGTTTTTTTACCACCATTTCTACGCCGGTCTAAGTCTGCCAAAATAATACCCGCCGCGACAGAAACATTTAAGGATTCTATTTCTCCTTGACCAGGGATATTTACAAGACTATCACAGCGCCGTTTTACAGAATCCGAAAGACCCTCTTGCTCATTACCAAGTACAAGGACAACAGGAAAAGTTATTTTCGCGGAGCTTAAAGATTCTTTTGCATCGGNATCGGCTCCCACTATGCACCANCCCTTTTGACGACAATCTCTTAAGGAAGAAGACAAATCGGTACTTCTATAAACAGGGACGGATTCCCAGCCTCCCTCGGCCATTCTTGCTGCAGAAGAAGTGATACCCGTGACCGTTCCACTTTTAGGNAAAACCAACCCCTGGATAGAAAAATAAGCACAGCTTCGAAGAATGGCTCCTTGATTATGAGGGTTGTCAATTCCATCAAGAGCCACCACCAATCCCTTTTCCGGTATGTTGCCACGAATTAGTCTATAAACCGAATCACAGGGACGAGGACGAACCACCATAACAATGCCTTCATGATGAGTTCCTGAAGCTACCTTATTTAAGGATTCTNGATCCAACTGGCGAAAAGGAAGTTTCTTTTCTGCACACCACGCTTTTACTTCCTTCAATTGCGGGCCACGGGTGCGACTATAAAACAAGCGCAATAGGCTATCAGGTCGTTTTTTAAACGCAGTCATGCAGGCATTCCAGCCATAAAGCGTAAATTCTTCCTGCTTTTTGTGTTTCGCCCTATCTCGATCAGAATGGGTTTTCTTAAAATTTTTAGGCTCTCTAGTTTGCACTACTCANCGCCAGCTTAACNCTGGACTTAAAAATAAATTATTATTGTGGTATTTCTTCTCGGTGAGAAAATTATTTCCCTGCTCTCAGAGGCAGCTNGTTAACCGTGACCTCCCATCAAAAATTCTTCATTGTCATCGAATTGACGAGGCCTTTCGTTTTGGAAAAACTCTTCCACCTTTTCCATTACTTCTGAGGTGGTGATGCATTCAAACATACTTTTTCGAAAATTTGCAGCTCCTGGATTTCCGAAGGCAAGCCAAGCTGAAAACTTTCTAAGTANGATNAGNGAAAAACGNGTATCGTAATATTCATNCAANNTNTTNTGGTAACGTTGGATTATNTTCAANCNAGANCAATCATTANCNAATCCNATNCTCTCGTTAAAAATTCCAGGATTGCGTAAAGCACCTCTTCCAATCATAACCGCATCAACTCTCGATTCCTGTAGCCTTCTCCTTGCCTGCTCGGCACTGCGAATATCTCCATTACCAATAATAGGAAGCTTGGCCTGCTCTTTTACCTCGGCAATTAGGTCCCAATTGGCTTTACCTTCATAACCTTGAGCACGTGTGCGTCCATGAATTGCTACCCATTCGCAACCCGAGTTATAGGCTGCCTTAACACATTCGTGTATTGTTAGCTCATCTTCATTCCAACCGGTACGCATTTTCACAGTAAGGGGAAGTCGAATTCCATTTTTAATGGTGGTAAGAAATTTTTCCAAGTAGNNNGGATCACGCAAAAGGGCAGCTCCACAACCTTTCTTAACTACTTTTTTTACAGGACAACCTAGNTTGATATCTATAAAATGCGCCCCGGTAGTTTCTACGAACTCAGAAGCGTGGACAATATCCTCAGCCGATTCACCAAATAACTGAATACCTGTTATGGATTTGCTATTTGNATGCACNCCCATCATTTTCTGGGTTTTTTCAGAATTGTAAAAAAGCCCCTTTGCAGAAACCAGTTCTGAGATTAAAACCCCGGCGTTCATCTCATCCATTAGTTGACGGAAACAAACATCGGTTATACCCGCCATGGGTGCTAACCAAAAACAGTTTCGAGCCTTGGNAATAAGGCTTTCTGTCTCTAGTCCTGAGCTTTTCTGAACAGGATGTGGAGATGCTAAAGAATTCATTGGATTTTTATTTTTGCCGCTTCTAATAAAGGNTCAAAATGTATAGGAGGCTTCACTTTGAATTTCATTGTTCTATTCAAATACNTAAATTCAAGACTCCAGGCATGCAAACCATATTGAAAAATTTCATCATTACCTTGACCATAAACCTTGTCATTGTAAATGGGCAAACCATAACTTGAAAGATGCACCCNAATTTGGTTGGTTCTACCAGATAGCGGGACCACCTTTAGAAGTGATCTTCCATTTTGAGATGAGAGCCACTGGATTTTTGTTTTTGCGGGCTTTGCATTTTTTACCTGATCCCCAACACCTCTATGCGATCCTTTTAAAACTCCGATGGGTGCGTCAATACAAAATTCTTTTTCCTTAGGTTCTCCTTCCACCATAGCCAGATATTCTTTTTTTATTCGGTGACCCTGGAATTCCCCCATTAAAGCCGCTGCAGTTTCTCGCGTTCGGGCAAATACTATTACACCTGTGGTAATAGTATCGAGCCTTTGGACTGGTCGTGGAATTTCTTCTGGGTATANCTGTTTCAATACTTCCGTCATACTGTTTTGAAAATAACGTCCGCTAGGATGAACAGGAATAGGAGCAGGCTTATTGAAAACGCGCATATCTAAATCCTCATAGATAACCTTNATTCGACGATCCGCTGGTGGTTCCTGACGAATACCGGCGTATGTGATAATGCGATCACCTTCTTTAAGAATATACCCTGTCTCAGCAGTCACACCGTTTACAAAAATATCACCATTTTTTATTTGTTCAATCCAAGCTTCTAGAGACTGATACGCAAAACGTTTGGAAAAATATTCTTCAATTGAAAGTCCGCAATACTCNTGTGGAGGCGAAGATTTATATATCTGCTGGCTAGCCGGAGGTTGAAATAAAGATAAATTTGGCAAAGGTTTCTTTCAAATTTAGTATTAGAAAAACTTTAGAAACAAGATTGTAATATTTCACTCAAAAGTATTGACCAATATCCAGCGGATGGTTTAGTTCCATTGAGGGTTTACAGGAGCTTTAATGAGATATTCGTAATTTTTACCGAGAGACCGTACTACATTTGCCCAGATTCCCTCTTCATTTTCTTGAAAAACGAATTCGCCGCAAGCTTGCGAAGTCAACCAACTGAGTTGAGTCATCTCTCCTGCAAGNTGACCGGCACCCCAGCCAGAATAACCTAAATAAAAACGGATATTTTTTTCAGGGTTCTTTAAACGTGTCATTAAATTGCCCAAAAGTTCCCAACTCATTCCCATGTAAACCTCATCACAAATTTTTTCCAGTTCAGGNAGGGTTTCTTCAGACCGACAAAGATAAAAAACCTGCGAAGGAGATACCGGCCCGCCCACATAAATTTTACCTGAAGAAAAATCAGCCATTCCCATTTGTCCAAACACTTCCTTGGGATCTATAGGAGCTGATCTATTGATAACTAAACCAAAAGAACCCTCACCATCATGATTGCATAATAAAACCACCGTTCTGGAAAAGTTTGGATCTGGCAAAACGGGATTAGCAATCAGGAAATATCCTTTACCGTATTCTTCGTTGGATGGTTCTGGCATGACAGCTTTATAAGTTTAAAGATTGAAGCTTTTTAAAATTTTTTCCAACTTTAGCCTCCTCTTTTCCTTCCGTGGAAGCAAAGTTATTATCTAAAGCTATACTAACAAGCTCAGGAAACTTTTTTGATGACGCTAATGCCAAAATTCCCTCATCGCCAATTTCGTTTTGGGCTAAATCTAGATCTTCTAATTTATCCAATTCGTTTTCCGATGCCATTATTTTTGCACCCTCATCTTTAATATAATTGCGGTAGAGGTTGAGTGATTTCACTTTTTTAAAAACTTTGGAACGTATAAGATGACGAACTCCGTCCGGGCCAATATCATTTCCACCCAACTCTATCCAATTGACCTTTGAAAAAAGATCAGACTCCGCAAGCATCTTCAACCCGTCATTGCCTATGCGGTTACCTCCTAAATTGAGTCGGCGTACCTTCACAACACGCTCATCTCGGGTAATGATCGTCATTCCATTAGGACCAACACAATAACCTTTTAGATTCAGTTCTTTCCCATCTGAACTTAAAGTTTCCTCGATAACTTTTTCCATAGTTTCCCGCAATTTGTTACCTGTCAAAGTGCAGGGTTCTGCAGGTTTATAAATTTCAAAATGAGTGATAGATGGCATTCAGCCCCCTTATTTAATGTAAATGGCATTAACTCTTAAAAAAGATGAAATTAGCACACCAATCGCCATAAAAATTGATTAAAAACCCAAATAAAAACAAATAATTGATTGCAAACAGGCTATTATAAGGTTGACAGAAAATCAATTATATTTTAGATTTCCCAGTTTCACTCAATGATTTGACAATTTCAGGCTTTTCTTTGTTTGGAAAACTATCACAATTAGCAATAATCTTTAAGTTTTCGAATGGTTTAACTAAAGGGGAGATGGTATGGAACTCGATTTTGACAAAATGGGTGGATTGGTTCCCGCAATTATTCAAGACGCTGAAACCGGGAAAGTTTTAATGCTTGCCTATATGAATTCCATCGCATGGGAAAAAACCCTGGAAACTGGAAAAGCATGGTTCTACAGTCGCTCACGGGACAAGCAATGGATGAAGGGGGAAGAAAGCGGCAACGTACAAATTGTTAAAGAAGTTTTTGTCGATTGTGATGACGATACCGTACTCCTGAAAGTCGAACAGGTAGGTAAAGCGGCTTGCCATAAGGGTTACACCAGTTGCTTTTTTAGAAAAGTCAACGGAGATGTAAAAATAATAGAAGAAAAGGTCTTCGATCCAGATAAAGTTTATAAAAAATAAATTTTAAACCATTTAAAGGAAAGAAATTAATTCATGAGTGGCAATGTTTTAAAACTAGGAATCCCAAAAGGCAGTCTGGAAGAGGCTACGGTAAAACTTTTCGCCCGAGCAGGATACAATATCAGAATCAAAAGCCGGTCATATTTCCCCAGCATTGATGATGTTGAAATTGAATGTATGTTGATTCGTGCTCAAGAAATAGCGCGCTATGTTGCTGATGGAGTCCTAGATGCAGGGCTCACCGGCAAAGACTGGATCATGGAAAACCGTGCCGATGTAGAAGAAATTGCACCGCTGGTTTATTCAAAAGTGTCAGCAAGGCCAGTCCGCTGGGTTTTGGCAGTACCCAACGACTCCTCAATCCAAACGGTTAAAGATCTGCAAGGAAAACGAATTGCCACTGAAGTCGTTAACCTGACTACTGATTGGTTAAAGGGGCATGGTGTTACAGCTAATGTTGAGTTTTCCTGGGGTGCTACAGAAGTGAAAGCTCCTAAGCTAGTCGATGCCATTGTTGAAGTTACAGAAACAGGCTCTTCCCTTAAAGCTAACAATCTGAGAATTGTCGACACTTTAATGGAATCTACAACCCGCTTTATAATGAATAAAGCTGCAAGTCAAAATGATTGGAAAAGAAATAAAGTGGATCGATTGGTTTTAATGCTTCAAGGTGCAATGGCTGCAAATGGTAAGGTAGGTCTGATGCTCAATGCTCCAAAAAATAAGCTCGAAGAGATTATCAAAATATTCCCACCTGGCAAAAAACCAACAGTCTCAGAACTAAGTGATCCAGATTGGGTAGCTGTTAATGTAATCCTCGAAGAAAAACTAGTAAGAGATATTGTGCCTGATCTTAAGAAAACCGGCTCCGAAGATATAGTTGAATATCCCTTAAACAAAATCATCCACTAGCCACCAGCCTTAGGGTCATTGGTAATCCTTGTCAACGAGTAATTAAATAGAGCTTTTCAAACAACCTTTTACTGACCAAAAATCTCTTTTCAACCCCTATGCAAGAAAATATTGAATCGGAACAGCCAAATGGCTCAGAGGTTCCCGAAGAAGAAACCAGTTCGGAAGAAACGACCGAAAATTCTCCTACCCAGTCATCTAGCAGTTATTCGAAGTTTGAAGAGCATGACGGGGAGGTCCTCCCACCGGAAAATAAAAAGAATAGCGGTTGTGGGGTTCTTATTTTTATCATTTTGCTTTTAACCGGTGGAGGTGGATACCTGTATTATACCGATCAGGTTCCAGCAAAAGCCGCCAAGTTGATAGAACCACTTTTAAACAAACTAAATCCTCTTCTCACTAAGGTTGCACCTCAACTTTCTCCTACTAAGAAACCAATTCCAGAAATAGAAAAACAAAGTCTGCCTCAAGCAATTGAAGGAAAAGTTCCTGTTCCAGAAAAAACAATAGTAACAGGAATAACGCCTTCAATCTCTAAAGACCAAACCAAAGAGCATATTAGTGGTTCGCAATCTGAAATAAGTAAAGAGAAAGCTATTGAAACAATTGCCGCACCTTCTGAAAACCAAAAAGAAGAACATATTAGTGGTTCACAATCTGAAACCAGTACGGAAATTATTGAACCTGATAATATGACCAATATTTCTGGTGCTGCTACAGAAGTTGACCATGCAGAAATAAAGCAGGCAAAAGGAACGCAGGAATCTAAAGACCTTAAAGCAACAACTTTGAAAGAACCTGCTCCTATTATTAACCCAATTGGATCTGCCCGTGATATAGAAAAGCACTCACAAAATTTTAAAGAAGAACCTGTTCAGCAAACGGAGACACGAAGAAACAAAGCGGTACAGGCATACCTTGACTTTTTTGAAGCAAGCCTATTGAAGTTAGGAGAACTGGTTAAAACAGGATTCGTAAAAGGAAAAGATCTTTTGCAGCAATTCTTAAACAAAAATTAAACCACCCCCTCTTCGTAGGCAAATTCAAAGGGAGTTTTTTTATCAATCAGTCCAGCAGACTTGCAAAGAGACTGAAAAAAACTCAATCCATCAAGCTCTTCAGCCCCCAAATTATAGCGAATCTTATTTTTTAAATAATCCACCAACATTGACTCTGGGAAACCTGTGTCGCGGGCTTGGGCTCTCGCAATAGTGGCAATTTTCATCAATCCTTCCTGTTTTGCTACGCGAAAGATTTCAACTATTCGCTCATCAATTTCAACTCCTTCTCTGACGGCAATCACCGCGTGAACAAAAGTTTTACCTGTTCTTTGAAACCATTCCTGGCTAAGATCATATATGGTTGCGTCTTCTTTTTTAAACCCTAAGGCAGGATCACCGATAATAAGTGCGGCATCATGCTCTTGCAACATTTTCTCTGGATCTGGATCACAATCCATCCATTTTAAACTTGGTGAAAGTTCATCCTTGAACAAGAGTTTCAACAAGGCCACGGAAGTGCGCGACCGATTATCAATAGCCAAAGTTTTCAGAGTCGCCAAGGGATATTTAGAAACCAGCAAAACTGTTCCAACTTCATTTCTAGATGCAATAGAAATACCCGGAAATAAACGGACCCTATCTGCCTCCTTTAGGTATTCTATTGAAGGAATCATGGCAAAATCCAATTCCCCTTGGTTGAGCTTGTCAGAAAGGTGGGCTGGGTTCCCTGTATAAATATCCAACTTTATCCAATCACGCATTGCCTTCAAAGAAGCCAGTATGGGCTGGGCATTTATGAAATCGTGAATGCCAAATTTTAACAATTAAAATCTCCTAAAAAATAAAAAGGGATGGGGGAATCCCCCCATCCCTTTTTGAAAACAACTAAAACTACTAAAGGAAAAACGGTGCCATAACCAAAGAAACAATAGACATCAATTTAATAAGGATATTCATTGCGGGTCCGGATGTGTCTTTCAAAGGATCACCTACGGTATCTCCAACAACCGTAGCGTGATGAGCATCGGAACCTTTACCTCCAAGGTTTCCGGCTTCCACATATTTTTTTGCATTATCCCATGCACCACCGCCGTTCGACATAAACAATGCCAGCAAAACACCAACTAGAGTAGCACCCATGAGCATTCCACCCAATGCTTCAGCACCTAGCAACGAACCAATAATGATCGGTGTTAAAAAAGCTACTACGCCAGGAGCAATCATTTCTTTCAATGCCGCCTGAGTACTAATATCGATACAACGTGCGCTATCTGGCTTACCTGTTCCTTCCATCAGTCCTGGAATTTCACGGAACTGTCGTCGAATCTCTTCAACCATAGTCATTGCAGCATTACCAACGGAAGTCATAGTCAATGCAGCAACATAGAAGGGAATCACGCCACCTAAAAACATACCGATAACTACATTGGTTTTAGTAATATCGATAGAATCTATATTTGCCGCCTGAGTAAACGCCGCAAACAAGGCCAAAGCCGTTAACGCTGCTGAACCAATAGCAAAGCCCTTACCAATAGCAGCCGTTGTGTTACCGACCTGATCCAGTCCATCTGTAATTTTACGTGTGTCTTCACCCAGTCCCGCCATCTCAGAAATTCCTCCAGCGTTATCTGCTATTGGACCATAAGCATCAACCGACATGGTAATACCTACAGTTGCCAACATGCCTACAGCAGAGAGTGCAACACCATAGAGGCCTGCAGATTCAGCACTGACATAAATGGTCAGTGCCATGATCACTACTGGAATAACACAACTTTCCATAGCCACCGCAAGACCGGTGATCATTACCGTAGCAACACCCGTATTGCTTGACTCAGCAATCCTTACAACCGGCTTACTGGCCGTGTAGTATTCGGTGATCAAACCAATACCGATACCTGCCAAACAACCAAATAGAAGCGCAATAAATACTCCGGAGGGTAGGCCCATAACTTTGATTAGGAAAAATGCCACAAACAGCATCGCACCTGCACTNATGAATGTGCAGTTTCTAAGAGCTGCAGAAGGGTCCATACNTCCTAGTGTTGTCATNGCNCGAATACCAATGACNGAAGCAATCAAACCAACCATAGCAATCATAATTGGCAATGCCATGTATTCGAAGCGTAAAGTAGCAGCGCTGGCACCTATAACTATGGCNGCGATCATTGAACCACAATACGATTCAAAAATATCCGCGCCCAGTCCAGCTGTATCACCTACGCAGTCACCAACGTTATCAGCAATTACACCTGGGTTGCGTGGATCATCTTCAGGAATACCCGCTTCAACCTTACCCACGAGATCAGATCCCACATCTGCNGTTTTAGTATAGATACCACCACCCACACGAGCAAATAATGCAATAGAACTAGCACCCATCGCGAAACCACTGATGACTGTAAAAGATTCTCCCCGTCCAAACAGGAGAAATAACCCGCCGACACCAACAAGACCAAGACTTGCAACACAAAGACCCATTACAGCTCCGCCGTTGAATGCAACAAGAAGTGCCTTNGGCTGCCCACCTTCAACAGCTGCTTGCGATGTACGGACACCGGATGTAGTGGCTGCATTCATACCAAAAAATCCAGCCAACATGGAACACCCAGCACCAACTGCATAAGAGACTGCTGTCCATAATCCGATCCATAATCCTTTTTGCATCGAAATTAAAAAAAGNAAAAGGAGAAAAATTCCCCCAACGAAGTAACCTAGGATTTTGTATTCTCTTGAAAGAAATACCATCGCCCCTTCATGTATNGCATCAGCTATTTCTGTCATTTTTTCATTNCCCGGNGATTCGTCATCGACACCTTCAAAAAGCTTCCACGCAATGATGAGTCCAAAAAATCCAAAAATTACCGCNAAATAAACAAAATTTTGCGATGCGTCAAAAGAAGCCATCACNANATATGCCACCATGGCAAAANCGANGAAGCNNANTTCTCCTTTGTNTTCCGATANCATTCTNTTTATTCCTCCGTAGNGTTGTTTCGTTTTTTNTTGAGTTCTTTNAGCGCCGCTTCNATTGTATGCACCGCTTNNTNCATNACNTCATTTAACNAGCNCTGACTCNTCTNCNGNAAAAGGGGACANAACATAATCNACNATGTCCTCTCNATNTTCAGGGCGGNCGACCCCNATGCGTACCCTGCAAAATTCGCGGGTTTGCAATGTTTCTATGGTTGATCTAATTCCCAACTGGCCTCCATCGCCTCCCTTAAACTTAGTTTTTATTTTTCCAAGCGGAAGGTCAATATCATCATGTACAACCAGAATTTGTTCTGGGGAAAGATTAAAAGCGGAAAGAAGTGCTTTAATAGCTTTTCCGCTTTCGTTCATATAGGTCATCGGTTTTATGAGAATAACCGGAAGTCCCTCAATTTCCCCTTTTCCGTAAAGGGAACGATACTTATGTTGCGCCAGCTTGATTTTATATTTATCAGCTAGATTATCTAAAACTAGAAATCCCGCATTATGTCGTGTTAATTCATAACGCGGCCCGGGATTGCCCAAGCCTAAAATTAAATACACAATTAATTATTACCATCCTCTTTCTTCCCGGGATCTTCCTTCGTTTCTTCGGAAGTTTCACCGGCCGCTGTCTCTGCACCTTCTTCACCTTCTTCGACTTCTACTGTTTCCTCTTTGACTTTTTCGAGATGGACATTTACCACCACATCATTAGGGTTATTAACGATAGTTAACGATCCATCTAGTTTCAATTCTGAAACGCGAATCATTTCATTAAGCTCAATTTCTCCCATTTGCACTTCAACTTTTTCAGGAATATCTTGTGGTAGACTTTCGATTTCCAAAGCTCGGATTATATGGTTTACGTGCCCACCCTGCTTTTCTCCAGGAGAAACACCAATTAATTCAATCGGGACTTTTACTTTAATTTTTTTACTTACGTCAATTTCCAAAAAATCGATGTGCAACCAACTCGGTTTGAGGGGATGGGTTTGAAATTCTTTTAGTACTACATTTCTGTTTTCCGCTGAATCACCTTCAACCTTCAATTCAATCAGCACATTAAGCCCTTTGGCATCGATAAGTTTTTTCACTTCTTTGGGATTGACAGACAAACTGATATTATTATTAATCCCATATACAATGGCGGGGATACATTCATCTGTCCTTAATTTCCTAGCGGCGGACTTGCCATTTGCTTCTCTAATTTTTCCTGTTAAAACTGACATTTGAAACTCCAATCAAAAAAATATATAGGCTAAGAATGCCTCTCGTTATTCCTGTGTCGAATCAAACAGGGAACTTACAGAGGTTTCCTGATGAATTCTTAATATTGCTTCACCCAATAGGGATGCGACAGACAAGACCTTAATTTTAGGGTTTTTCCCCAAATCGTTATTTAACGGAATGGTATTCGTTGTCACTAAAGATTTTATAGGTGATTTTGAAATACGCTCTCCCGCTGGGCCTGATAAAACTGGATGAGAACAACATGCATGAACCTCTTTTGCTCCTGCACCTAAAAGGGCGTCCGTCGCCTCCATTAGTGTTCCTGCAGTATCAATCATATCGTCCACCACAAATGCTATTTTACCTTTTACATCACCAATGATATTCATTGCTTTCGCCTCATTCGGAACATCACGTCGTTTATCTATAATTGCCAAGGAACTGTTTAAACGTTTTGCATAAGCTCGGGCTCTTTCCACACCCCCAGCATCCGGTGAAATAACAATCAAGTTCTCCAGTTTCTGATCTTTGATATAGTCGATCAAAACATTTATTGCGAACAAATGATCCACCGGGATATTAAAAAAACCCTGAATTTGCCCAGCATGCAAATCGACGGTTAATACTCGATCAGCCCCAGCGGTGACCACTAAATCGGCAACCAGCTTAGAAGTAATAGGAACCCGAGGTTCGTTTTTTCTATCCTGACGTGCATACCCATAATAAGGAATCACCGCTGTGATTCTTTCGGCTGAAGCACGACGCAAAGCATCGATCATAATCAGCAATTCCATTAAGTTGGTATTACCTGGAAAGCAAGTTGATTGAACAACAAAAACGTCCCCGCCCCTTACATTCTCCTCGATCCGCACATAAATCTCTTTATCAGAAAAATCACGAATCACAGTTTTTCCTAGCGGAACATCCATGTACTCACAGATTTCTCCCGTTAGTGTTTGGTTTGCCCTACCGGAAAAAACCAGCACACGCCTATTTTCACTAGAAAACATTCATTATCCTTAAAAATCTGGCTGGGGCGGGAGGACTCGAACCTCCGAATGCAGGAATCAAAATCCTGTGTCTTAGCCACTTGACGACGCCCCAAAACGGTATAAGCTTAACTTTAAAAAACTAGAAAATCGACATCACAAGCTATTTAGCCAGTCTAGTATCCACCCACTCCAATTATTACCTTTGCTAATTCCAGCACCATGAGCCTTCATGCCCTACAAGCGAAGTCAGGAACAAACAAAGGCCCAAATACGAAAGGCTTTCTACAATGAAAGAGTCATTGTTAAAAAGCCGGTATCATTTCATCAGGAAAAAATTCAGAAAAGCTCGTGATACTTTTAGCCAGAAAAACTTTGTGCTTTTTTCCTGCAAATCTGGCTAACGCTTTTTTTGCCAAATCGGGATTATCAAAAATTCCAAAGACAGTAGAACCGCTTCCTGACAAAAGCGCACCTCCCGCTCCTGATCTAAGTAGCTCGTTTTTAATCTCCAAAATCTCTGGATACCTTTTAAATACAATGGGTTCTAAGTCATTGTAAAGGCCTGCCCCCAACTGGGCAAAATCCGAGCGCATAAGAAAATTAGTCAAAATGCTAATATTATTTTTATGCTTTGTCAACTTCAATTTTAGATTGCCGTAAACCCAGGGAGTTGATAGAGGCAAATTTGGATAAATCATTAAAACATATAAGTTAATTGGATTTTTAATGGGCTCTAGAATTTCTCCTTTACCCGTTCCAATTGCACAAGGCGATATAAGGAAAAATGGAACATCGGAACCTAATTCTCCGGATAGAGCGATTAAATTCTCCCTCGATATTTTTAAATCCCACAAATGATTTAAAGCTAACAATACTCCAGCCGCATTTCCACTTCCTCCTCCTAATCCAGCCCCAGAAGGAATAGATTTTTTCAGTGTAATGTTTACTCCAGCACACCTACCCGGAAAATGTTTTTGTAATAGCCTAGCAGCTTTAACCACCAAGTTTGTTTCGTCATTTGGGATTTCCGGGGTATCACAAAACAACTCCACTTTTTCACAAGTTCCTTCCAACTGCAGTTCATCGAACCAAGTTACCATTTGTAAAATAGTCTCCAATTCGTGAAATCCATCTTCTCTTTTTTTATGGATATGGAGGCCCAGGTTTATCTTCGCCGGTGTTTTAAATTGTAGTTTTTTAGGAAATGCCATTTATTATTTTTCGGAAGACTTTGAAATCAGTTGGAATGCCTCTGGAGAAATTTCTCCATTTAAAGTAGGGTCCTTATATTTTATTTTTAAAATTTCCTGCCTTTCAGGAAACTTAAGGGTTATCAAATGTGGCCAGTCTATGGAACCTATTTTTTTGTAATCCTGCCATTGAACATAATACCGTTTTTTTCCACTTTCAAATCTAGTCATTTCCAAAGGCAACAAAGTCAGTGCGTCAATATCAAGACGTACGTCACCACCATTTTTAAAATCCGTAGCATGAAAAATGTATTTGCTCTTATCAGAGTTTAATCTGGATTCTTTAACTTTTAAGTATTCGAAATTCGGAATATGTCCAACAAAAATTTGCAAATGTTCCTTAAAATCGATTTGAGTTCCAACCAATTTCCGTAGTAGTTTTTTTACATCTGCACCTGAATAAACTCTCCCTTTTGCAGGATCTAAAAACTGCATCTTTCCGGCAGTACTAATAAAAACCCCTAAGGCCTGACCAAACATGCCATAAGTATCAACACGGATAGAAAGATTGCCTTTTATTAACAAGGTCTGACGTAAGGACTGTTTGGTTTTTTTGCCAACAAAAGTAGTTCGCGCAAACGATTTGACGTTATATATTTTTTTTGCACGTACTTGTAGGCGATTAAAAATATAACCGGAAGAGATTGTGTCTTTTGAAAAATGTGGAGGTAAACTTTCAGGACTGGACTGACATCCATCAATTAAAAATAGAACAGACAATAAAATCAGACAATTTCGCAAAAGATAAAACAAAATTCCTTGCTTAGAAGCTTTGTTGGATAAGTCTTTTTGCTTTTTCAATTTTTTCCTGAAGGACTTTTGGATTGGGAGCTTCCCCACCCAAATCATCTTTTTTATGGAGGGTCAGGGAGCGACTATTTTTCCAAGCTCCTGTGGCTTCATCGTAATTTTTTAAAGAAAATAAGATATCCCCAAGGTGATCATAAAGCACGGGATCGGGATCGGTATAAATCAATGCTTTCTGTATTTGCAAGAGCGCTTTTTCTGAGTCGCCTTTCTTGAAATAGATCCACCCTAAGCTATCCAAGAAATAACCATTGCGAGGTTGAATGGTGAGAGCTTTTTTTAGATGCTCCAAAGCTCGGTCGAGATCACGACCTTCCAGCGCATATATATAGCCTAGAAAATTATGCGCGTTAGAATGGAGAGGATTAATTTCAATTGCGCGACGCATATTTTCTATAGCACCTTTAAAATCACCGGTCTTTTCCTTTAAAGCTCCCAATTCAAAATAATAAGAATCTCTTTGTGGGTTAAGAGCTAATGCTTTTTCAAGGCTTTCAACAGCTTTATCATTTTCCTTAGTAGACATATAGGCCAAAGCCAAAGAATGGTAAATCTGATCATTATTTGGTTCCATTTTAATAGCCTGCTTTAACAGATCAATAGCGGCCTTCGTATCATCATTTAAGTGATACAAACGAGCAGAGTAACGCAAGATATCCATGGATTGCGGCTCAAGTTTTCTGAGCTTTTCAAATTCCTCGATAGCCTTATCTAGTCGCTTCTGGTTTTCATAAATCCGCGCCATAAGAACATGAGGATCTTTATGGTTATCAGCAGCCAAGACCAATTGAAACTCGTCTAACGCTCGTAAGAAAAGATTTTCTTCGAAATAAATGGCGGCAATTCTCATGTGGACATTCGGTTGCTTTGCAAGTTTCTCGGGTATTCCTTTGAAAATCGGCGTTTCGTTTTTATAAGCAGGGTTCAATGGGCTTTTGAGGTTTTCGATACGCTCTTTTATGAAAGTATCGTCCTTATTCAGTTTTAAGAGAAGATTGTATTCTTTCAGGGCTTCTTCGTTTTTCTCTAGCAGCTCATAAACCCATGCAAGATATTTTCGCGCATGTAATAAATTGGGTTTTAAAATAACCGACATTTGAAAACTTTTTTCAGCTTCCTCTAACTCACCATTTTGTAAATAAGCCCGCCCCAAATAAAACTGGCCCAATGGATTATTGTGTTCCATTTTAGTGCCTTGCAAATACATTGCCTTCGCCTGGTCCCATTTACCCTGTTTCTCGAAAATTATACCTTTTAAGAAAAGAGCACGAGAATTTTTCGGGTCAATCTGACTAACCTTTTCATAGTGATATATCGCAGTATCCTCTTTTCCTAAAGCAGCTAATATATCTGCAATATCCATATGAATATGTTTATTGTTTGGGAAACGTTTTAGTCCTTCCTCTCCAGCTTTTACCGCTTCATCTAGTTGCCCGGTTCGTAATAAAAGACGAACCAGTTTCTCAGCAAAACTAGCTGTTTCCGGATCGTATTTAACAATCTTCTTATAATGCAAAGCCGCCTTTTCAAACTGGTAATTCTTTTCTGCTTCCAATGCAATTAGAAAATGATAGTAAGCCCTTGGATCTTTACTTTCCAAAGGTTTCGATTGCAGTTGTTTTTGTTCGAACATTTTTGCGGCATAAGACAGAGAAAGGTCTATATTTTGCAATTCGGGTTCCACTTTATTATTTATGGTTGTGCAATTCGAAATAAATATTAGAAAAAAATAGCAGCCTAGAAACCAACCGGTTTGCTTCCTGTTGAAACTTATTAAATTTAATGAAAATAGTTTACCCATTAATCTCTTCCTAATAATATTTTCTTCATTTGTTGTTTAAAAAAAGAGTTTTAAGCTGTTAGTTTAATTTTTTCTATCAGTTGTTTACTAGCTCGGCTGTTTAACTCTTGTATAAATTTTGTTTTCAAACCCTCCAGTGCCTTTAACCATTCAGAACCCTGAACTCTTACGTAAAGCGTCTTGCATGATATACGCTCTACACGGGATATGGCAGCTATTTGTGTTCCANCAACGAGGTTCCAGTGATAAGCTANCCANTCCTTCTGGTCCTCCTGTAAATGTTCAGGAAGGGATTCAAACAGAACCGAATTCAAGTTCACCCAATTTTTATTCAGGTNTNGTTTTCCTANCATACCCAATAAACCTAACNAAGTTAATTTACCGTTCGATNCNATTCTTATNATATTTTTCGAAAACTGTGATGCTCATATAAAGTCTGATTCCTAGCCACAGTTAACATGGATCAATCTATCACATCTCATATGGCAGATAATCTAAAGTAAAACTTTTTACCAATATTACCTTTCCCGGTTAGGAGATTTATTGGTTTTTACCTTATTTTTATTTTAGCTATGTTAAAACGTAAATTAAAGTACTAACTTATAAGTCCTTAAATTCTGCCTTAAAGGTTCCAAAGGTTATTTATAACAACCAGACTTTCTGAAGGCGATACCTTGCTTTGGCTGGTCTAAAGAAGAGACTCAATGACAGCCGTTTATGTCAAGGTAAGCCTCACCTAGGTAAAAAATATTCGCCAATGTCCTCGCACAAGATATTGAAATGGTTGAAATTGCTTCGTTTCTAGGTATACTGTCGGCTTCAATCCTGAAAATTTTATATTCCAAAGCGAATAACATTGGTTCAGGAGGAGATTTAATAATGATCATTAATTTGCAATTAGAATATTCCTCGGAAAATAAATTAATAGTCCTTTCAAATAACAACAATAAACCCTACACCCATAGAAATGTGCTGGATATTTACAGGACCTTTTGCGATCTCATAATTAAAAAACTGAAAAGGCTGGAAGAGCCAAGCTCCTCCTTTCCAAGGCGATAACCCGCATGCGATCACGTCTCCAGGTAATTGNCCTGGGAATCTTTAGTCTGCTACTATATGTATTCCTTTCACAAATTTCAAAAGANTTCAATTGGGGAGAAGGTTATCNAAATCGCCCCATAATCTCTTACTTNGCTATTTACNTTTCTCTNNNCNTTCTTTTTTANGCNACTTGCTCCNCGATTTTAAAACAAACCGAAGACCGATTTACCTTTTGGACAATAATTATTCTTGGGTTGNTATTCAGAGTTTCNATATTGCCTGCACAACAGATACAGGAAGATGATGTATACCGATATNTATGGGATGGAAAAGTATTCGCTAANAAAATTAATCCTTATAAATACTCTCCTTCGGAAGTTCACGAGTTTAAAGAATTACGGATCCAGCAACCTGAAATATATTACAAAATCTATGATGAAAAAAATGAGCATGAATTAGAAAAGCTATCAGACCTGAAGTGGGAAAATCCAAAATCTTTAAAATACCTTGAAAGGGTGAATCANCCCGAGGTTCCAACGATTTACCCTCCCATGGCCCAATATGTATTCNCNTTAGTGCATCTAATCCAACCCGATAGCATTTTTGCTATGCGAATCGCTTTTTTAATTTTCGATCTTTTAACCCTGTACTTCATTATTGGAATTTTGGACAAACTTAGATTAAATAGAAATTTGAGCGTGATCTATTTCTGGTGTCCACTAATAATAAAAGAAACCTTCAATTCTACACATTTAGATATCATAGGCATTTCTTTTCTATGTGGCTCAATGTATTTTCTTATTTGCCACCGGCATAGTTTGGCAACTTTTTTTCTTGCTTTAGGTTTTCTTGGTAAATTATATCCTGCTATTTTATTTCCATTTTATTTACAATCCTTTTTCGAAAACTCCCGAAAAAAAGAAGTGAACCCCTGGCTAACTTTATTTCTAAATTCAGTATTATTTATCGTCGTCATAATTTTGGGATATACACCTTTTATAGGAATTGGACTAGAAATATTTGAAGGTCTCAAAGCTTATTCGCTTTATTGGCAAAGTAATGACAGCATTTTTGCCTGCTTGGTTTTCCTTTTCAAAAAACTATTGGGGGATTTTAGCAGTGTAACTTTTCTATCTAATTCCTTACCCATTTTTTTGAGCAAACTAACTATTGTTTGTATTTTAATAGGAGTTTTAATCTGGCTTTTGTTAAAAAATACTTCACTGATAGAAGAGCCTCAGAAGCTCCTAAAACATTTTTTCATTTTAATCGCACTCGTATTTTTACTCAGCCCGATTCAGAATCCTTGGTACCTTTGCTGGGTAGTACCATTTCTATGTCTTTTTCCTAGCCGCTCGTGGATGCTTTTAACAGGATTGATAGGACTTTATTATATCGATTTTTATTTTGATTATCAGGAAATACAATCTTGGACAAAATGGACTCCTTGGTTTGAATATCTTCCTTTCTACTTGTTATTAATTTGGGATTTATGCAATAAAAATAATGTGTTGCGGAAAGAAAAAAAAAATAGAACCTAATGCCGCAAGTTTTCACTTGTGAAGAAGATTGGAAGTCGTTATAGTCACAAAATACCTTACATGAATGGGCGGAATTTAGATGGCAAATGTAACTGTAGCCGAAATAAGACGATTACTCATCAATAAGAGTATTAAACATTCTAGTGATATGGATTTTTCTGGCTTGGATCTTTCTGGTCTGGATTTTAGTGGGTTGACTTTAGCCTCAGCTAATTTTAGCAACACCTTACTAATAAAAACTAAATTCGTGAGGACTTATGTTTCTAAAGGAAATTTTCAGGGGGCAGACCTGACGGACGCTGATTTGAGCAATGCAAATTTAAAAGAAGCCAACTTAAGTCGAGCTAATTTAGAAAATGCTTATATGAGTCGTGCCAACTTGACCAAAGCTAACTTATCTTCGGCCAAATGTAAAAATGCCAGTATGACTTTCGCTAATTTGAATAGTTGTGATCTTAGAAATGCAAACCTTTCTTCCGCCTCCTTTCATGGTGCAGATCTCACTAGAGCAGATTTAACTTCNGCAATTACTTCGGGAACAAGCTTCAAAAGCGCAAAACTCATTGGCACGAAAGGCTACAAACCCTCTTAAACCAGCTCCATAAAGGATCGGATTTTGGGTTTAAAAGAGTCATCATACCGATTTTCACGATCGAGTAGAATAGCATGAATCCCTATATTACGAGCCCCATCAATATCAGTTTTAATTTCATCTCCTATATGGCAAGCTTCGTGNGGTTTNACACCACTGAGGCGTAATGCTTCTTCAAANATTTTTTTATCCGGCTTGGCAGAGCCNACCACTGCTGANGGAAGAATAAATTCAAAATTATCTGCCAATTTTAAATTTTCCAAGGTAGAAAACAACCGAGAATCCCAATTTGAAATAACACCNAAAATAACTTTGCGTTCTTTTAGTTTTTGAAAAATTTTGGACTCAATCACGTCCTCATGGATCTTCCAATTGGAACTATCCACAAAAACTTCAAAAATTAGTTCAAAATATTNATCGAAACGTTCGAGTCCTCCTAAGGGCTTAAAAACCTGATNCACTAGGTCTTTCCAAAATTTTTTTTCTTCCTCCACGCCAGACTTATTACCTAAGGATTCTATGCCACCGATTTTTTTCCATTGTAAACGAAAACCTTTATTGAGTTCATCAACGGTTCCGGTGAAACCAAAATCACGCGCATGTTTTGCGTAGACAGCACCTACCGAAGGNTGCACGCTAATCAAAGTTCCNCCCACATCAAAAAAAACAGCTTTAAAAGAAGAAAGGGGCATGACTCAATTTCCTTAAAAAAANTCAGCTTANTAGTCTTTGTAGACTAGCAAAAAATATCTACACACGGAATAATATATTCAAAGGGTGNAGACCGCTGATTTTATTAATTCTCTTACCCTCAAAACCTATTAGGCTGCGGGGCCTANCCCAAAAACTTTTTAACAATTAAAACTGAATTGATNCCGAACATACCAAAAGAGTTGTTCATGATGTAGTTAATAGAAGGGAGTTTTTCTGGAGTATTGGCAACCAAATTATTTACGGCACATTCTGGGTCGATATCATCGAGGTTAATTGTCGGGTGAACCATATTGTCATTAAAGGCTGGTAAGTTACCAGACAGTTCTAGCGTTCCCGCTGCACCCATTGTATGGCCGATAAAACTTTTAGTATTATTGATACGAGTCTTGCTTTTATTTCCAAATACCTCGCGAATAGCTTTTGTCTCCTGAATATCTCCCATTTGTGTTGCGGTTGCGTGGGCATTGAGGATGTCTATGTCTCCGGGTTTGAGTCCTGCCTGGTCAAGGGCTCGTCGCATGCATTGGGTCTGCCTTTCTGGATCTGGCAAAATAAAATCAATTGCATCGGAGTTAATGGCATAACCTACAATTTCTCCATAAATTTTAGCTCCACGTTTTTCGGCATTTTCCAAGCGTTCAAGAGTATAAACACATCCGCCCTCGGAACAAACAATTCCATTTCGATTTATATCGAAGGGACGACTGGCTTTTGTTGGATCTTTGTGCTCCGCGAGCGCCCCCTCGCTTTTGAAACTGGCAAAAATACCAAAGGTATGAATGCTTTCAGAAACACCACCCGCTAAAGCCAAATCCACCTCCCCCAACCGTAACATTTGTACTCCTTGAATGACTCCCATATTCCCTGCTGCACAAGCCGCTCCAATAGTGTAATGAGGGCCAGTTATTTTCATATTTAAACTAACCTCACCAGCAGGGTTATTGGACACAGTTCTAGGGTTATGATGGTGAGACCAGAACTTCACATCATAATNATATTTGCTAATGTTGTAGACTTCATTTTCAGTTTCCACATTTCCATGCTCTGTGGTTCCNAGATAAACCCCTATTCGTGAACGATCAAGTGTCTCAAGATTCAAACCGGAATCGGAAAGAGCCTCTCTTGAAGAATAGATAGCAACCGAACCCACGCGGGTTCCTCGACGACGTTCTTTTTTCTTTTGATATTTAAGTTCGTCAAAATCACAAACCCCGGCATGCACTTTTCCTATATACCGGGTTTCAAACTCCTGGACTCCGGAAACCCCATTCAACAAGTTGTGCCGAAACTCTTTCAAGTTATTACCATTTGGAGCCGTCAACCCAATACCAGTTATGACTATGCGCGATTTAANCATTTTTAGTTGACCGTCTTAAATAGCAATNCAACGGCGTGAGCCGCAATTCCTTCTTCTTTACCAGCGAACCCTAGTTTTTCGGTTGTGGTGGCCTTTATATTTATTTGACCTATGTCTATTGCCATAGCTTGTGCAATGTTCTTTTTCATATCCGGTAAAAAAACGGCCAGCTTTGGTTTTTGAGCCACAATAATGGTATCTATATTTGAAACTTCGAATCCTTTACCCCTGCAAAGAGCGGTAACCTGTTCCAATAAAATAAGGCTGGAAATTCCTTTCCATTTTGGATCTGTATCAGAAAAATGTTTACCAATATCCCCCGCGCCGACAGCACCCAGCAAGGCATCGCATAAGGCATGCAACAAGGCATCGGCATCGGAATGCCCATCGAGCCCTATCGAATGAGGAACATCTACACCACCGAGTATCAGTTTTCTTCCTTTAACAAGACGGTGCACATCATAACCATTTCCAATACGAATTATAGGTGAAATCATTCTTATTTTAAAAACCTCACTTGGTAGATATAAAACACCGCAGCTTTATCTTTATAAAAAAGCTTAATTAAAACCTTCTATTATGAAGCTTTGGGTAGCGTTTCGATATATACGAATGGACCTTTCTTACTCCAGGCAATGTGCGGCTAGTGGGTGACTGTGATTAGTTTTTTAGTTTCTTCGCGAGCCCATTGATCGGCATCCAAAACATCCTGCAATTCATTTAATTTGGCGGGAATGTGATTATGCATGACCATACGAATTAGTTCTGCGATATCTTTGTATGGGATAAGTTCATCAAGAAACGCCTGCACTGCAATTTCATTCGCAGCATTGAGTACAGCAGGCATGGTTTGCCCCATTTCCATAGCATCGACCGCTAACTGCAGGCAGGGAAACCTATTAAAATCAGGTGCTTCAAAAGTCAGATTTTCCATTTTAGCAAGGTCCAACGACGGTAAATTGCATTCAAACCTGTCAGGGTAAGTAAGGGCATATGCAATGGGTACGCGCATATCAGGAATGCCCAACTGCGCTATTATCGAAGTGTCGACAAACTCTATCATGGAGTGGATGATACTTTGTGCGTGGACAATGATTTCCACCGGAGTCTCGACACCAAATAACCACTTGGCTTCAATATATTCCAATCCCTTATTCATCATAGTAGATGAGTCAATAGTAATTTTTTTACCCATTTCCCAATTTGGATGATTGAGAGCATCCTTCACCTTGATATTTTCCATTTCATTCAAACTGAATGTTCGAAAAGGGCCTCCCGATGCAGTCAGGATAATTTTTTTTATCCGTTCTTTCTTTTCCCCGTTCAATGCCTGGAAAATAGCACTGTGTTCACTGTCAATTGGAATAATTGTTGAGCCAGTTTTTTGTGCTTCTTTTAAAACTAATTCACCAGCAATAACCAAAGTTTCTTTGTTTGCAAGGGCTAGGTTTTTACCTGCTTTCAAAGCTTCTATTGCTGGTAAGAGACCAGCCTTTCCTACAACACCAGAAACAACTACGTCTACTTCAGGAATAGTTGCAACTTCGAAGATACCCTCTTCACCAGACAAAATTTCAACATCCAGATCAACTATCTGTTCTTTTAATGTAGATATTTTTTGCTTGTCGAATAGGGCTGCAACTCTGGGCTTAAATTTTCTTATTTGCTCTGCGAATAAATCTACGTTGCTTCCCGCAGACATAGCTAAGATTTGAAAGCTTTCCGGATTACGCTCAACTACGTCGAGCGTATTCACTCCGATTGAACCCGTAGAGCCAAGAAGAGATATTTTTTTCATAGATACTCAGTCGCCAGAAAAAACTGGTAATAACAATAAAAAACAGGCCCCGCAAACAAAAGACTATCAATGCGATCTAAAACTCCTCCGTGTCCCGGAATCAGGCTTCCAGAATCTTTGACCTGGCAATTTCGTTTTATCAAAGACTCTGCTAAATCGCCGAATTGACCGATAATACCGCAAATGAAAGACACAATCAAACAATGGATTAAAGGTATTTCATCAAAAAATAGATTGCTTAACAGCACGGCTGTTATTACAGTTCCGATTATATTAGCGATTGCTCCGGCAGTTGTTTTATTTGGGCTAACCATCTTAAAAGGTTTGCTTTCCCCAAATTTACGGCCGACATAGTAAGCCATCGAATCACCTACCCAAATAAATAAAAGAATAAACACCACCATTTCCCGACCCCCTTCCATTTTGCCAATTAAAAGGAAGTAGCCCCCTAGTCCTGCCGTATAAAAAATTCCAAACAGGGTATGGGAAATGGAATCGATTGCCACAACTACATTATTTTTTCTATAAAACCATGCTGTAATTAATATAAGGGGAATTAATATACCCATTAAAGACAAATATTGTGGAACAAAAAAATAGAATGCCAAAATTAAAAAACTTAAAACCAAACCTTCAACAGGAAATCCGCTCTTTCCCGCATTTTCGATCATAGAAAAGTATTCGTAAGTGGATACTAAAATAAGAGACGCAATCAAAACAAAAAATAGCAAAGGATGCCCATACAAAATGATTCCAAGGACTATCGGAATTGCTATGAGTCCGCTAATTACACGTTCCAAAGTTTTCTCCTAAGCGGATTAAAATATTTTTTGATAAAAAAATTAAGAAGAAATCGATTTATATTCTAGGTCAATAAATTCTTTACTCAGGCTTTGGCAATTTGTTCTTGGGTCATTCCAAACCTACGGTCCCGACCTTGATAATCAATTATGGCATTTAAAAAGTCGTCCTCAGTAAAATCTGGCCACAATACTTTATTGTAATGTAATTCAGTATATGCACTTTGATACAAAAGAAAATTACTTATTCTTCTTTCNCCACTTGTTCTAATCAAAAGATCCGGATCNGGAATCGGGTGAGTNGAAAGAAAAGACTCAAAGAGAGNNGAGTCAATATCTTCAGGTAAAACTTCTCCNTCTTTTACTATTTGAGCAATTTGTTTTACAGCATCAATGATTTCCTGCCTACCTCCATAACTCAATGCTANAGTAAGANTCATTCCCGTATTATTTCGTGTTTCGTCAATGGAATATTTGATCAGTTTTTGTATGGAAACTGGTAAATCTACCACATGCCCAATNGTTTTAAANTGGATATTTTCTTTTTTCATTCTNTTCAATTCTTTTTTNAGATAAAAGTCGAGGATTTTCATCAAGGCGCCGATTTCAGCAGAGGGNCGGTTCCAATTTTCATCTGAGAAAGAATACAAAGTCAAAGCTTTGAGGTTCATCTTACAACCTAAAGTTACGATCCGGTCAACAACCTTAACACCAGCCCAATGACCNTGAACTCGNGGAAGAGAATGTTTTTGTGCCCATCGACCATTNCCATCCATAATGACAGCAATNTGTNTTGGNAATCGATGNGGGTCGATTTTTTCCTGNAACTTTGATTCGCCCAAGAAGAAGACTCCTGATTGAACGACCTAGCAACGGTGAAAGGTAAGTATCTAAAAATTGAAAAATGAGAAACTAAACTTCAAGAATGTCTTTCTCTTTGATCTGGGCGACTCTATCAACTTCTGCCACAAATTTATCGGTAATTTTCTGGACTTCCTCTTGCCCCTTACGGCTTTCATCTTCTGAAATATCATGTTTCTTTTCAGATTGCTTTAGTTTTTCGTTAATATCTCTTCGAATACTTCGGATTGCCACCTTGCTTTCTTCAGATTGCTTTTTTACCAACTTTACCAATTGCTGGCGTCTTTCATTGGTAAGAGGTGGTATTGCCAACCGAATTACCTTGCCATCATTATTTGGGGTCAATCCTAAGTCGGAAGCTTGGATGGCTTTTTCAATATCTTTCAGAATTGACGTTTCCCAAGGNTGCACCGTCAAGGTCTGGCTATCTGGGGCACCAAGTGTCGCCACTTGGTTTAAGGGTGTAGGGTTGCCGTAATAATCAACCNTTAGATCATCAAGCAAAGCTACCGAAGCCTGCCCAGTCCTTAATTTTCCTAGTTCGCGAAGCAAATGTTCAATCGAACTTTGCATTTTCACTTCCGCATCTTTTACGATTTCTACTGGCATGTTTTAGGCCCCCACTGTAGTTCCAATTTTTTCACCCAATAGAACTCTTTTAATACTGTGTCTATTACGAAAATTAAATACTACCATAGGTAATTTATTATCCATACATAGAGAAACCGAGGTTGAGTCCATAACCTTCAGTCCCTTTTTTAACACATCGATATAGTTTAATTCTTCATATTTAACAGCATTTGTATCTGTTCTAGGATCCGAGCTATAAATTCCGTCCACTTTTGTAGCTTTAAAAATAACATCAGCTCCGATTTCCATCGCCCTTAAAGAAGCTGCCGTATCGGTGGTAAAGTATGGGTTACCAGTTCCCCCAGCAAAAATGACTACACGGCCTTTTTCAAGATGGCGAACAGCTCTGCGTCGAACATAAGCTTCAGCTACGGCCTGTATTTCGATAGCCGTTTGCACTCGGGTAGGTATACCAGCCTGCTCCAATGCTGCCTGGAGAGCAAGTGCATTTATAACTGTAGCCAGCATGCCCATATAATCGCCGGTAGTCCTTTCAATTCCGATAGAACTTAAAGAAGCACCTCGCAGAATATTTCCCCCGCCAATGACAATAGCAATTTCAACACCTAGATCTTTTGCAGCTTTGATCTCTTCTGTAATATTTTTCAAGGCATCTTCATGAAGACCAAAATCGCCTTCTTCGGCAACCAAACTTTCACCGCCCAATTTCAACATTACTCTTTTATAAAGAGGCTGCGACATTAAATTTCGAACCTTACAAATTTACCAATGTTTATGTTTTCACCCAAAAGAGCAATCTTCTGCTTGATCAAATCTTGCACGGTAATATTAGTATCCTTAATAAAGGGTTGCTCGAGAACACAAGTTTCTTCATAAAACTTTTCCATTTTTCCAGAAACAATTTTTTCAATTATATTTTCAGGTTTACCTGATTCTTTTGCTTGATGTGCAGCAATTTCTTTCTCTTTATCTAAAATTTCTTGCGTCACCTCTTCCCTGGTTGCAAATCGAGGTTTTGCAGCAGCAATGTGCATAGCAATATCACGGACCAGCTCTTGAAAGTCTGGCGTGTTAGCAACAAAATCTGTTTCGCAATTCAACTCCACCATTACTCCCAGTTTGCTGCCGGCATGGATGTAACTACCTATGGAGCCATCTCCTGTTTGCCGATCTGATTTTTTATCTGCTTTTGCCAATCCTTTTTTCCTCAGAAAGGTAATAGCAGCATCCACATCTCCATTTGTTTCTTTTAAGGCAGACTTACACTCCATAATTCCTGCGCCAGATTGAGAGCGCAATTCCTTAACCATCACAGCAGTTATTTCCATTCCTAAACGTCCTTACATAAAAAGTTAATCGTAAAAATAATTGAACATGACAAATTACTTTGTCTGTAATTTTTTTGAGTTACTTTGGTTAGTTATTCCGCAAGCCAACTATTTAAGAAAATAATTCTAGCCTGGGGTTTCCAACCCGGAGTTAATACAAATCAGGCAGGTACTACGACTTCGCTTTTGTCGTTATCATCAAGAGCCGGGGATTTTTCTTCTGTTGATTTTGTTTCAGCCTTGTCTTTTTCCTGGCTGGATTTTTTCATTTCCTGGCCTTCGAGATAAACATCCGCGATTCTATGAGCGAACAGCTTGATCGATCGCATAGCATCGTCATTAGCGGGAATTGGAAAGTCAATACCATCAGGGTCAGAGTTCGTATCGACCATTGCTACAATTTTTATCCCCAATTTTTTTCCCTCTGCCAACGCAATTTTTTCTTTTCGAGTATCAACGATAAACAAAACATCTGGCAAATCTTTCATGGTTTTGATACCGCCAAAAAATTTATTCAGTTTGACAATTTCTTTACGTAAATCTAATGCTTCTTTTTTAGAAAGGTGATCAAACTGATTTTCTTCATCCATTCTTTCCAAGTCCAGCAATCGGGCTATGCTTTTGCGAATA
>NZYH01000010.1 GCA_002697825.1 Nitrospina sp.
CCATGAACTGGGAACAGCGTATGAGGAGGGATTGTAGCCGCAAGGTAGTAAGAGGCCGATACCATCCATGCAAAGATATTAAACAAAGAGAAAGATACGTTGCGTCATACAATAAAAGACATCCCAGCAAGAGACCGATACCGGTTAAAGGAAATGCTCCGAAGGGCGTAAATCCGGCACTTAAAGCCAAGTTGGCTTCATTAGAAGCGAAGTATAAGGCAGCGAAGGACGCAGGGTCTAAAATTGGTACTTTACGAACCAAGCTGGGTGGTTTAAATAAACATATAGCAGATGCGGGGAGAGATGCCGGGGCGTTAAGAGCTCATGAAGGAAAATTGAGAGGCATAGAATTGAGACTCAGAGATGGTGTAACTAGGATAAACAGGATGAGAGCGGATATCAAAAAACATGAAGATACGAATCGCGGATTGAATAAGGACATATCGAATATAAAAGGCCTTATCGCAAAAAGTAAGGCTTCTCTCTCAAGACTGGAAGGCTTGAGAAAAGAAGTAGCCCGCACAAATACGGAGATTCAAGGTTTGCAGCGTCTGGCTGGACAAACGCGTTCCCTGGGAGCACAGATCTCTGCTGTCAAAAGCCAAATGGCTCGTCGATAGTAGCGAGCATTTGATAATGAAAATATTAATTAATTCTTTCGAAAACAATATAGATTAATGAGGGAGGATTTTATGAAAAAGGTTTTTTATTTTTTAATGGTTGGTTTTTTCATAACAGCTATGCAGATCTCAACGGCTCAGGCTCAGGATGATATTCTGACAAACCCCTGCATGGCGGTACCTGCGGGACCAGATCGGGACGCCTGTAATAGTAGTATGAATGCTTTGTCTGCAGATCCTTTGGCTCCTCCACCAGGAGCGCCGGGTATGCCGGCAACAGGAGCAACGGGTATGCCAGCAGATCCTTGCATGGCAGTACCAGCAGGACCGGACCGGGATGCTTGTTATGCTACAACAGGAGCGCCGGGTATGCCGCCAACAGGAGCGCCGGGTATGCCGCCAACAGGAGCACCGGGTATGCCTCCTGGAGTGCCGGGTGGTAATGACATGTCCGGAGGGGAAGAAGAGCCTCCATTGGATGATGATGCTCTAGAGGATTTGTTCCACCCTCCAGAGGAGGATGAGCCGGATGATTCGCCCCTTGGGGACGGAACGGAAATTCCTCCTGACCCTGCGGACGCGCAGTAAAAGGAGTACTTCAGTAAAGGCGTATTTTTTCACTGCCTTTATCCGCTGAACATAAAAAGAATGGGTTACGGTAAAAACCGTAGCCCATTTTTTTTGCCTTATCAAATATCAGTAACGCAACGTTTCAAGCAGTTGAAAAAATTGTTTTTTGGAAAATAATAAATACCTTCGACGACACATTATAAATTATGCCCCTCTTCCCGTTATTCAGGATTTTTCTCCAGCAGTTTTAACCTGTTTTCGCAAACCTGAACCACTTCAATGAGCTTTTCTAAATTTTTATTTGTTCGTTTAGTTTGATTCCATATTCCAAATATAAAGAATGGTAAAAAGAAAAATAGAACCATAGTTACAAGGCCAAGCAGGAAAAGGCCTATATAACCTCCCGTAATCAGATAGAACAAATCCGCTAAAGCCCCCGTGGATTCTATTGTGGTTTGCATTGAAGATTGCATTATCTCCTCCTGTTATTAAATCTGTACTTAATGAATAAACTGAAATAATATTGATGAATGAAATCTAATAAAGATTGGAAAATAAAACCAAATAGACAAGCAAAAATAAGATGGTGGGGCTGGCTCCTTTTTGCTATTTTTTGGTTCGGTGTATGGATATCCCATCAAAGCATTCACCAGTTACGCTAACCTATTTAAAAAACGAAAACTTCAAATTTTTTATACTCTAAAGTTATTTTGATTTTGCACACCTGAAACCATTGAATTCATCTTTTCCTTCAGGGCCGTATACCATTCTATAGCTTGAGGAATGGTAGTCTGCAATATTAGACCAGGAGCCTCCTCTCTGGACTTTAAATTTCCCTGTTTTAGGACCTTGCGGGTTGGAATAAGGGCTACTTTTGTAATAGCTTTTATCGTACCAATCAGAAACCCATTCCCAAACATTGCCTGACATATCATAGATTCCATATGAATTGGGTATTCTGGTTCCAACGGGATGGGTTTTACCACCGGAATTTCCTTTGAACCAAGAAAACTTCTCATTCATTTTATTTCCCCAGAAAAACTTAGTCCCTGTATCGCCCCGTATCGCTTTCTCCCATTCGGCTTCCGTCGGTAACCGCTTACCCAGCTTTCGGCAATAATCATTTGCTTCAAACCAATCAAGAGATTCAACAGGGAGATCAATACCTTTATTCTCGGATGGATTAAAACCCATTACACTTTCATACTCCCCTTGGGTTACTTCTTTCACATCAATATAGAAAGTATCCAGGAAAACTTCGTGGACTGGGATCTGATCTGTCTCCAACTCTCCACCCATTAAAAAGGAACCTGATGGAACTAAAACCATAGTGTTTGAGAATGCAGTATTCCAAATAGGAAAAAAAGTAACTACAGAAAATATAATAAAAAAAAATTTTGAAGAACCATTAAGCATTCTTTTTTAGAAACCTTAAAACTATCTGTAAATTGAGGGGAATTACCAGGGTTAGGCGGGGAGCTATCTTACTGTATTGATACCAACTTCGAGGTCATCGTCCCATCCATCGGGTAACAATGAATCCATGCCTTTGTCTCGTCTTGTTTGTGAAAGGTTTCTCATAAAATGGGAGTTGCATTCATTACAAAACCATCCCTCACCTGAAAATATCCAGCATTCTTGCTCCACCCACTCCTGGGCCTCTTCCTCGCTGTCGCACCATTCACCATTCTCTGAACAGTCCTCAGCCACTCGAGCATTACATACCGTTGAATACTGATTATTTTTCTTTACGAACAAAAGGGACCTCTTCAAAAAGTAAAAATACGTAGCCTAGATGCTCATTATATAAAACTCCTTTATTACAATCAACCTGGCATCTTCTTTGATATTTTTTCTAGTCTATCCTTTAAATATTTGAATTGAAAATTCCATAAAAGAATAAATCAGGTGATTTTTCTGGCTCGTTCAATTTAAACACATATATATGCTTTATACTGAAATTCACATTCTGGTATAAATAGTTGGATCTGTTAAACTCGTTCACCCCCTTTAAGGAAAGTTAAAATTATGACAGGAACCAGTCGTATCGGATTTGTAGGAGTTGGCCGCATGGGCAAAAATATGGCCAGGAGGCTCAACGATCGAGGCTATACCATCTCTGCGATTCACGATAGTAATTCTAAAGAGGCTAATTCATTGGCACAAGAAATATCCTGTGAAGAAGCAGCTTCTCCAGCTCGAGTTGCCGAATTAAGTGATATTGTGCTTACGGTGGTAACCGATGATGCGGCCATGTCAAATATTTTTGCAGAGGACAGTCCTTCAAGCCTGCTTTGCCATGCAAAGGGACGGCTATTTATAAATTTTGCTACCATCAGTCCAGAAGCTCATATCAGGGCCGAAACTCTTGTTGAACAAAAAGGTGGAATCAGCCTCGAAGCTCTAATGGCGAGCAGCATTACACAGGCACGGGAGGGAACACTCTACCTTATGTGTGGAGGAAAAAAGTCAAGTTTTGAACAGGCCCGTTTAATACTTCAGGAGCTAAGTTCCAAGCTTCTTTATATTGGCCCTGCCGGTGAAGCAGCAAAGGTCAAAGCACTCGTCAATATGGTCATGAACTGTAACACGGCGGCCCTAGCAGAAGGATTGGGTCTCGGAAGTGCGCTTGGGATTAACCTGGAAATGCTTCGTGAGGTCTTTAGTCAAACAGGTGCGGCGTCGCGCGTTCTTGAAACTGACGGCGAAGACATGCAAAATCGTGATCATGAGTGCTATTTTTCTGCCGCCCATGCAGCTAAAGATTCTGGAATCGCCCTCAATCTGGCAAAGTCAGCTGAATTAGAGTTGCCTTTGGCTCAAGCTACTTTCAATCAATATCAGCGTCTCGTTGAAGCAGGTAAAGGTGCACTTGACAAGTCAGGTGTGGCAGAATTGGTATTTAAGGGTAGAAAGAAATAGAATTTTGATTACAGTAATTTTTTTGTTTCAAGGAGAATAAGGTAATGCCACTGGAAGATGAATTGGGAGATATTTTACAAAAGGCCCGGGATGGGAAAATGTGGTCGCAGGACGACCTGGTAAAGGCAACGGACATTTCAGGCGAAGATATCCAGCGTATAGAAAGCTACCAGTTGACGCCCGAGAATTCAGTTATAGAAAAACTTGCTAAAACCTTAGATTTAGACGGTCCTGCCCTAATAGAAATTGCTCAAGAGCGGTGGATACCCGAACCACCGGGCAGTGATCCCGATTTTGATTTGGTTTGTCTAAATGTTTTCATGGGAGAGTATCCAGTAAATTGTTTTTTGCTTCGTTGTAAAGAAACGCATGAGACTGCGGTAGTGGATACTGGAGCTAATCCAAAAAAGATCATTAGCAAGGCNAAAGAAATGAACGTTTGTCCTNGCATGATCCTGTTAACCCATGCTCATCCAGATCATGCCGGTGGTTTGGGAGANCTTAGTAATGCTTTTGATTGTCCTACCTACATTGACCATAAAGAACCNAAGCCCAGAGGGAGTAGCAATTTTAAAATTGTNAAGGAAGGAGATGAGTTGACACTTGGAAAATTGCGCATCCNNTGCATAGAAACTCCCGGCCATACGAATGGAGGTGTCTCTTATCTAATAAACCAAACTTTGCTTTCAGGAGACGTGATTTTTGCAGGGTCAATGGGGCGAGCCAACTCTTCCTGGAGCGACTTGTTTAATTCCATAACAGAAAAGGTTTTACGCCTACCAGATAACATCAGTATTTACCCAGGCCACGGNCCAGCAACTACGGTAGGACAAGAAAAAAATCATAATCCTTTTTTCATAGGGCGTGTGGGNTAGGAAAATATAAAAAATAATTACCCCTTAAAATTACTTTCCTTTCCAGCGATGTACATCCCGCATAAACTTTCTTTTATCCATGTCTTTATCCCATGGNAAAAGATCCATTAGAGGTTCTAGNGCATAATTNGATTTATCTTCAGGNGGGAGCTCGAATCCTCCTTCGGTTATCCGATAAATATTGTTAAAGGTTCGGTAATTACCACACAAGGTTATATAGTCCCATGAGGTCTTTCCTTCTACCAAAGCAAACAACTCTGAAGATGAAATCCCTTCATAGAGGTTTATTTTNCCAATATCACCTTTATGNAGTTTAGGTGATCCTGGTTGTGCAAAATCTATGGACCAGATTTGGGATCCTTCCTGACCAAATACTTCAATTTGATATACGATCTGCCAATGCTGCCAACCTCCCAGCAATTCACTTTTTAGCAAGCGATCCAAGAAACTGTTTTCAATGAAAGCTTTCACCCCCTTCATTTCCTTATCGTAATCAAGTGGGTCNGTGGTTTGAGTCTTTATNGACGGAACGGGTGCCCCAGGCTTAAATATAATTTTTTGGCTATCATCCTCTTTGACCCTTACAAAATCAGAATCTTGCTTTTTTATTTGAATCTGATCTTTTGTTATATNCGCAACATCTCCAGGAAAATATGGCGAACTGGCTACCTCGGGACAAAAAGCATTCAAATCTCGAAGAAACTGTTCCTGAGTTGTTGGAAATGAATACTGNTTTAAAAAATTTAATTCGTCTCTATAACGGAATGCNGCAGAACCAGGAACAACCATTCTTGGAGAAAGTGCTCGCACCACATTTAGATAGGTGCAATATTCATCAAAAGGCAGGACGAGAGGTTTATTGTAAGAAAAATTGCCTTCCAAAAGTGGAACAAATCGNGAATGAAAAAAGTCAATATGACCATACAACTCTATTATNCNTTGGATAATATCGGGNTTGACCTGAGAATCNACTTGATTCCAAATCGTCACNTCGCCATCGTTGACCAAAAGNCCATGCTCAGGAAAATCATCTTCCGCTGTGCTGATTTGATTTCGCGAAGGAGTCGGAGTCAAAGTCACATCCTTGACCTGAATCTGTTCAAAATCCGTAACNACCTTTACATTCTTAAACTCNAGCTCATCGAGAATNCCTAAAAGGAGATCGTCTTTAGGAGCCAAAACAATCGTATCGGGTGTAATTATTCTCTCGTTTTGAACAAGATAAGCCAAAGTTCGAACATCAAAATGGTCTTGATGCCGATGTGAAATATTGAGGACGTCCAAAGGTGGGATCTTATCCTTTTCAAGAATAATGCTGGGACACAGGACGTTAATCTCTTCCCAAAGATAATCGAACCAAACAGGATCGGTAAGTATATTAGTTTCTTTGGATTGTATGTAAAGGCAAGCATGCCCAATCAATGTGGTCCGGATCATCTTTCTATTCGTGATATTATTGCGAATACGAAGGTTAACCGAACAATACTATTAATTCAAGCTGCAGTTTTTAGAGGCTAGTAATGAATTCAAAAATTTTCTTTTTTAAAGGAATCAACCTGTGAATTCTTTTGTCCACCATAAGACAATAAAACCCAACCGAATTTTTTGTATAGGAAAAAACTATGACAAACACATCAAGGAATTGGGTGGCAAGCAGGTTCCGGATGAGCCTGTCGTATTTATGAAGCCTTTATGCAGCATCGTAGCTCCGGGTAATATTTGTCCTCCTCCTTACGGAAACGAGCTTCACCACGAAGTCGAAGTTGTCTTGTTAATAGGAAAAGGGGGAAATAACATTCCAGAATCCCAAGCATTGACCCACATATCCGACATAACTTTGGGGTTGGATTTGACTCTGCGTGACATTCAAAAAAAATTAAAGCTAAAGGGACTGCCGTGGGAACGTGCAAAGTCTTTTGAGGAAAGTGCGCCCCTGGGTATTTTTAAAAAATATCAGGATATGGACCTTGGCAACCTGCCTTTCTCATGTTTCGTCAATGGTGATCTTCGGCAAGAGGGTAATACCGGGGAAATGATTTTCCCTGTCGCAAAACTAATTCATATCTTAAGTGGTTGGTGGACCTTAAAACCTGGTGATATTATATATACAGGAACCCCTGCAGGGGTTGGGCCCCTGCAACCTGGGGATCGGATTGTTGTGGAAAGCCCAAAAATCGGTTCATTTTCATGGTGCCTATCTCATCAATGATATGAAAATCATATTAATTTTAGCGCTAATTCCAATGCCCGTTTTTTAATTTTTGCATTAGGCCCAAACCAAGACTGTCTCAAACGGGAATCCGGAGTTTTACCAATACCATCTGCCGTATAAGTCACTGCTGTCAGCATTCCCCATGCCGTCATTTGCGTCGACTCCAAATTCTGCCCTGGTGCTGTGCCAAAGGCATCCAATGCAGACTGTGTATGAATCTTTGCCTTCTGTTTAACCTCTTCACTTTCATCTTTGAAAGAATCTGAAGCAAAAACTTCTAACATATAATCTGCCGCAATTTTTGCGTTTACTTTTTTATCAGCAAGTCTCTGTGCATCTTTTGAAAATTCTGATATCGCAGCTCTACCTTTTTCATGAGTCTCCTTTGTTTTTTGAATCATATCTTCGTCGAACTCCAGTGCTGATTCAGACAAAAAAGGAAGGGTGGGTTTAAATACTCGTCTAAACGAGTTTTTAACTGTTGGTCGTGCGGCAGAAGATATCTTCAGCATACTGTTGCATGCAGATCTAAGGGTCAAAAATTGGATTTCAATTTTCTCTCTATCTTCATGACGAGAAGCAAGAAGAATATACCCTTTCAACTCATCATCTCCTGGTAAAATAAAATTTTGGTTTAATCTGGCAAGAGCCCAAATAATTCGGGCCCCATCCAAGCTACCAATAGTTTCAATTTCTGCATTTCCTGCATCAAAATATGCTTTATAAAAACGAAAGGTCTCCTGGTTCGAGTGTGACTTGGGTCTTTGTGAAGGAATTTTGGAGACTTCCCAATCTAGCTTGGCTTTATAAAGCATTTCACGGCTGGATAAACTTCTATTTACTTCAACACCGATCCCAGCCCAAGGTTTTTCGTTTGTTCCTCTCATTTCTTTTATCAGATAAATTTGAACGAATACGATATATGCATTATTTATACTGCATAAAAGTAATTTAGGAAAGAGAATGCCGAATTATTTTTTTGCTGTAGATCGTTGGTAGTTTATTTTGGATATTTAAGAAGTATCTTGGTGTTTAAGAGGAAGAAAATTCTATCTCAGGAGAAGATATTTATAAAGAGAATACAACAAGAAAACTATTAGATGAGAGAAACTCAAACCAGTTTGGATTGAGCTCTCTCTATTATCTTTTTAAAAGTTCTAAAACAGTGTTGTAATGGACCTTGGAAACCTCAGATTCTGGCATTTCAAGAACAAGGGCAATTTCTTTTATCGTTAATCCTTCATAATAAAATAATGAAATAATCAAACGTTTTGTTACGGGCAACTCATCAATCCCTTCCGCAATACAATCCAGCCAGTTTTCTTTTTCAATTGTTTCTGGCTCAATACCTAAATCTTCTAGCTTAGCAACAGTTGTTCTTTCATTCATATTTATTCCTCAAATTTCAATTGAAACTCTTTGCTTTTGAAACTGATTTTCGTCTTTTTATAGATGGTACCCATTTACGGCCTTTTCGGTAAATATTCCAGCCGCTTCTTTCTGCAGTTTCTCTAAAAACTTGAGTTAAAAATTCATCTACAGTCAAATTTTTCATAAATCCTCCACGGTTGAATTTTGACGCACTTTGCTGTTACTCCTATTTAAAGCAAAGTCCATGCCAAATCACTAAATCGCGAAGAATCCGTATAAACTACCGTAAAAAAAGGTGTTACATAAAATTGTTTGGCTTTAATATTTTCCTTAGATTTGATTCTATGGGCAAGAGGAAAATTTTTTCCTAAATCTATTTTCAAAATTACTTCGAGAATTGGTAAGTAATGGATTGAAGAAGGATCTAATTGAAGTGTTTTTTATTTGAGGGTTTTTCTAGGTTTTCCGATCTTTTGTACCATTTAGCTGCCTCATCAAAGTCCTCTTTAACACCCATTCCGTTTACATACATCCAGCCCAGGTTTACCTGTGCTTTTTGATGATCTTGTTCAGCGGCCCTATGGTACCACTTCACTGCTTTTCTTAGATTTTTTGAGACCCCATCCCCTTTTTCATATAAGAGACCCAAATTATATTGAGCCTTTGCATTACCGCTTTTTGCAGCTTTTTGAAACCAATAAATTGCTTTCATGAAATTTTTCTTAACCCCTTTTCCATGCATGTAATGCAATCCCAAACGAGATTGTGCTTCCAAACTCCCTTTTTCTGCAGCGGCTTTATACCATTTAAAGGCATAATCAAAATTCTTTTCAACTAGAGACCCTTGTCCATAAATCTTCGCAAGCCATAATTGCGCTTGAATCTTTCCTTGCTTGGCGCTGGATCTATACCATTTGATTGCTTTTTGGATGTCTTTTCCAACATCATCATTGCCTTGCTCATAAATTTGTGCCAGTTTTAGTTCCGCTTCTGGGTTTCCAAGGTTGCCTGCCTTTAAATACCATTTAAAAGCTTTATCAAAGTCCCGACTGACCGTTTCGCCTTTGTCATACATTAAGCCCAGATTGTATTGTGCCATTGAATTTCCATTTTTAGCAGCAACCCTATACCATTTTATAGCTCTTTTATAATTGGGGTTGGTCCCCTCGCCTTTATCAAACATCCAACCAAGATTGTACTGAGCACCAATATTCCCCTGACTGGCTGCATATAAAAACCACTTGAGGGCTTTCTTATAATTTTTACCAACTCCCTCTCCGTTGTAATACATCAGCCCAAGATTAAATTGTGCGCCAACATTTTTCTGCTTGGCAGCGAGTCGGTACCATTTGACCGCTTTGGATAAATTTTGTCTCACCCCATCCCCTCTGTCATACATCAGGCCCAAATTAAACTGGGCGATACTGTTTCCCTTTTCAGCCATCGGTTTCCATTTTTTGAAAGCCGTTTTATAATCGCCTCGATTTAATGCCTTCAAACCTTCCTCAACATCATTNGCATGAGCAGGTTGGCTCAGTAAAAAAAAAGTTATTAAAATTTTTGATATATTTTTCATTCGTCAGAAAAAAAAGAAATTATGTTATCCTCTATATTAAAGCCAAAAAAGAACTCACCACCTGATCAGGAATAAAAACCATAGAAACCACTGAATTACAAGGACATCAATTTNATCNTCCCGATTCCTTGAAAAGCTATAATTTGCCAGTGGTTATCCATTTTAACTACTATTATTATTACGGCCTGAAAGAATAATAAATGAAGAAAAAAAAGACTCCAGAAAAACGTAAGGAGAGTATAATTTTCACAATCTGGGTTCATACAGGCTACACCGTGCTAATCCTATCAATGATTGGCTGGATGATATATATGGAATTTTTTATGGATTAAAAAGAAAAGCTCTCATCNNAATNCAGCAAACCCTGCAAAACAAACTGCTTGGCTTGGCAAAATTTATGCTCATTATTGAGGTTTATTTTACAAATTATCTTAACCTCAGCATGCGAAAACCTTTCGGATAAGTAGGAAATTAGACCTTTTTTGTCAATATTCCCATTATCTTGCTATATGGAGGTTTTAATGGAAAAAGGTGGGTTGCTCGCTTTTGTATAAAAAAAACTCTAACATCTAAAACCACAACATTTAGAAATTTTTTAAATAACATAAGAGTTTTAATTTAACGAGGAATCAAAAATGGCAATTGAAGAACATTTAAATAAAATCAAACAAGGGGTCGATGCCTGGAATAAATGGAGGGAAGATAATCCCAATGAAGTTCCTGATCTTTCTAAAGCAGATATTCGCGGATGTAAACTTCAAAAAATAAATCTAAATAATGCAAATTTGAAGGAAACAAAACTTCAATACTCTAATTTATATGAGGCCAACCTTGAAAAAGCAGACTTGAGTAAAGCTAAATTGCTGGAAACCAATTTACAAAGTGCAAAATTGAAAAATGCTGATCTTTCAGGTGCGGGATTATTGGAGTCAAACCTCCAATTTACAGACTTGGAAAATGCCAAATTTAAGGGGGCGCAATTTAACGAGGGGACTATTTTTAATCAGACAAATTTAAAAGGAGCNCTTTTTGAAGGTGCAACCGGTCTAAGTTCCAGCCAAATTAGCACATCTAAAACAGATTCAAAAACCCAACTTCCAGATTACCTTGAAGAAGAAATGGATGACGATTTTTTATTACAAATGTAAGATGAATTATATTAAGGATTTGATNTTTTCATTAATTATTACAGGGTCGCTCTCAGNTTTGCGAATACTTGCAACAATCGAGCATGCAGCTCTNGAAGAAATAAATTTTTGCTGATCGTAACCCAATAAAATTTCCCAAGCATTATCTTTATACATATCAATCAGTGGCAGTGCAACATCGTTAAGCATCCATTGCCCATGACGGATATCCTCTTTAATATGTATATCCCAATAACTGGCAGCTTTATTATTCAGCCCTAAACGCTCTGCCGCCAATTTATTATTTTTAAATGNTGCGGGAACAGATATCTCGATATACANAAGACCTCCAATATATCTTAAAAATTTTCGTTTTTGTTCAGACACAGAAAAAGAATGATTTATATTCGCTAATACTTCCCAAGGAACCATTTCAAAGTAAGTCTCGGGCTTAGAATCTAGATTCAATTCTTCCATCATGGCAGCAAAATGGGAAGAATGTTTTCTCTCAAATCTGCCTCCACCATATTCCTCCCAAAAAATTTTTGTCAACATTAGTTGCACTTCCGACCCCGCCCCTCCTAACATCCTGGATAGCTGACTTGCCTCNACCAATCCATCGAGTGAGGCAATACAGAGAAGCTGGCGATAACCTAGTTCGGAAATTTGGTCACGTATATAATACCCCTCTTCCGTCAAATTCGGGTTAAGGTCCTCGTCCGCTCTTTCACTTAAGGCTTGAAAAATATCTTCCGCATTCAAAATTTCATAGGAAATCTGATTTTCTTCCCAAGCAGACCATTTTTTTTCAATTTTTGTGCGAAGATCAAAAAGAAAGCGTGAGTTTTCATTCGAATAGTTNTTTAATTCGTCGTACCAAAAAAGTTTTAATCGGTTNATACGGTACAAACATCTTTGAATAAAAAGGTTTGCTGACTCATCATCCCTTGAAAAAGCGTCATCCAATGCACTAAAGATGTTTTCTTTAAATAAATCTGCGGCATGGNCATCGATTAAAANTTTTGCATCAAGATCTTCATCNTTTAATAGCTCAACAAAGTCTTGCTCTGCTTTTATATAAGGGTAAACTTGACCTCGAGTATTTGATTTAATAGGACGTCCCTNTTAAATGTTAAAAAACTGAACCACCTGGAAACAATCATTCAGGATATTCAGTCGATATAGGCAAAATATTGAATAGTATATATAAACAATATAACAAACAGTATTTTATAGGTCAAATCCCTATAATTTCTTGTTGGTTTTAAATTCAAGTATTGTTAATCAAACAACTATAAAANGTATAAAGACATTCTATAAGATGAAAATTAAACAATTTGAAGATGCCGTTCTTAAGGGACTTTCTCTNAATAAAAAAAAACTNCCCTCTTGGTTAATTTTTGATTCCATNGGAAGTGAAATTTTTAATCAAATAACACAACTGGAAAACTACCATCCATCGAAATGTGAAACGGAAATATTTGATACATACAAATCCAAACTCTCAAAAATATTTTCCAGCANACCCAGTCATCTGGTTGAATTAGGGTCTGGAGATGGCAAGAAAACNACCGTCCTCATAAAGCAACTGCTTAAGGATGGGGTTGAGGTTCGATACACTCCTATAGATATTTCTGAGGGTGCCATAAACAACCTAACCAATACACTGAACAAAAAGTTTAGCGCCTCTTCTTTAAAAGTAACAGGATGGATTGGTGATTATTTTGAAGGTTTAGCCTCAATATCCAACAACGATAAGAAAAGNAAAATGGTGTTATTTTTAGGCGTAACCCTTAACAATATGGATATCCTGGATGCCAAATCATTCCTCAACAACCTCCACCGATCATTGCGACAAGACGACTTATTATTGATTGGATTTGATCTTATGAANAATCCAAAACTCCTTAATCAATCATACAATGATCAATTATTTGAAGAGTTTAATTTGCATCTTTTAGATAGGATCAATGAATGCCTTGGAGGGAATTTTGACAAAAATTTATTTGTACAACAAAGTCACTATAATCCTGATTCGAAAACCGTAGAATGTTTTTTATACAGCACCTGCGATCAAAGCGTGCACATCAAGGCTTTAAATAAAACCTTTAAGTTTATCGAATGGGAGGCAATACAAACCGAGCAATCCTTAAAATATTCCATTAAAGATATAGAAAAATTAGCCTTTGAATCCGGGTTTCAAATTAAGGAGAACTTTTATGATTCTAAAAAATACTTTGTGGACTCACTTTGGCAAGTAATGAAGTAGATCGAAACGTTCTGAAGATTGGCAGAAAAATCTGGTTTTAATTATTGGAAGAGCTAAATTAATTTAGCTTTTATAACATCTAATTTCAAACAAGTTCGAGGGCTACTGCTCNGTTGATCGTTGGAATAACAAATTTCATATTTCCCAGCTTTAGCAAAAGATATCTCAAAAGACTGTCCAGATTGAAAGTCATCGATAAAAAGAACTCTTTTTTGAGATGGCGATTCNGTTACCGTAATATCATATAAGACAGANCTGAAGGAGTTGCTGATTTCAACATAGGCATTCTGGTATACCTTTTGGTTTCCAGTTTTATTTTCTACCGGCCCAAGATTGATCGCACCCGAACCAGCTTCAGATGTTGCCGAGAAGAGGAATAAAACTAAAAAGATTATTNTAGTGTAGCGAATCAATGTTTGAGCAGATCGTTAGTGGTTTTAAAAACTACGACATTGATTCTATAGATAAAAATGCCCAGCCAATATCAGACTAAAATTGCTTTAACAGTAGTTATAATGCTTAATTATTAATAGTATTTTGTCCTACATGAAGTGAGATATAATATTAAAAATCTAAATAAAGGCACTCTATCAAAGCCTTTCACACAACTTTTTCCCTCCAATAAGAAAATTAAAACAACTATTAAAAAGAGTTATCTATGCGGCGCTGTTTTATTTTTGTTTGTTTATTTTTTCCAACTCATATTTTTCAACTAATTTATCTAATTTTTTATTAAACGCAGGTGATTCGGAAAGTGCCCGACCCCATTCACTGCCAATTAACCCGGCTTCGCGGCTAATTTTAGGCATTTTTTCTTTCCATTCTTCCCAAAAAGGCGTTTCAAACATTTCAATCAGNTTTTTCACAGTTTCATGAGACATATGCTTGTCATAAACAGGAATGATTTTATGCACCAAATCATCCATGTCTTTTTTCTCAATTAATTGATTGAATTCTTTCCAAAATCCATCGGGAACTTTAGGGAAAGATCCAGAAATCATCATAGACATCGAATTCATCAATGTATCCTGCATATAGCTTAATTGCTTACGAATGCCGGAAACATCCAACAGTCTTATGATATCTCTTTCTTTTTCGGTTTCAGAAAAAACGGGTTTTACAGTTATAATCAGGAAGACAATAGTTAGTATTAACCAGCTTAAACCACTCTTATTATTAATTTTTTTCATTTAGCCCTCAAAAAAAGTCAAACCAAAGTCCATCATAAAATCTAACGAGTATACACTCAATTATCNTTAAAAGTGTCTATTGACTAAATAACAAACCGGAATTGGCTTATTAATTCTTAAATTTTTGGTATTATTTCTTAATGACTTCCGATAAACAAACAGTCCAAGCTTCCAAAAAATCTTTACAAAGCGCAAATTTAAAAAGGGCTCAACTACAAGAAGCAGACCTTAGTGAAGGGGTACTAGTCGAAGCTTGTCTTGAAGAATCTGATTTATCGGAAGCGGACCTTTGCGAAGCTGATTTAAGTGCTGCCAACTTAAAACATGCCAATCTTCACCGTGCCGTTTTATATCGCTGTAGAGCTAAAAAAACAGATTTTTCAAATACTATTTTAACGCAGGCTAATCTGGTCGAAGCAAATTTAAGCGGNGCAAACTTTAATCAGGCAAACCTTAAAGAATCAAACATTGAAGGCGCAAATTTAACCGACTCCACTTTTAAAAATGCCGATCTNAGTGAAGTCAACTTAACCGGGGCATTCCTGGCAAACGCAAACCTTTNTGGTGCCAATTTTACCAACTCAGAACTCATCGCCGCTGATTTGGCGGGATCCGACCTTACAGAAGCAAATTTAAATAATGCTTACTTGAATCACGCTGACCTGTCTGGAGCTAATCTNAAGTCAACGTTAAATCTCACACCCGAGCAAGTTGAAACAGCCTTTATTAACAAAGAAACCNTGCTTCCTGACTCTATTCCTATTATCTGGGTATCAACTACTGAATACGAATTTGAGTAAATCTTATGATCATTCTAAAAGTTTCAAGAATCCTGCTTTATTATTCTTTCCCAAACTTTATGCGCATTATTTANCTGTGCTTCATTATCAATTTCAGCCCATAAAAGGTTTTCTATCTTTAAATAACCCAAATGTTTTATCTCAGAAACAGTAGCAAAACAATCCATATCATAATTGATTTTTAAATTTGACTTAAATATGTCTTCAGCCATTTGAATCATAAATTTATAAAAATCATTGCTAATTTTGGAGATACCGACAAATTCACCAACCATTGAATCCAATGATGCCCTATCCTTTGATATCTTTTTGACTACATTTTCTTCTGCACTTACAAAAACTTCATCTCCCGCGTCTGTTTTTCCCGAAATCAATATGCAATCATCATAGGGCGATCCTAATATTTCCCGAANGGCCCTAATCTCGAAAATTAGATCTGATTCCAGTAAAATGAAATCTGNGCTGACGAGGTTTCGAGCACACCATAAAGAATACATGGTGCCTGTTTCTGAAAATTTTTCATTTCGAACTGTTTTTATTTGAGGGTATTGAACGGAAAGGTTCTCATAATATTTATCCATGTAACCNGTGACAATAATAATTTGCTCAATACCAGAGGCCAATAAAGCTTTAATAGAATGCTCAATAATTGAAACATCTCCCAATCGTATAAAACCTTTGGGAGCNCCCTGNTTCAATTCNTTAAGACGAGACCCCATTCCCGCAGCAAGAATTANNGCTTGTGTGANTTGTTTTTTCATAAGAGAAAAATATTACTTAANCTGAGAACCTTCTTGAAGGTTTTTAATCGCGTTATCCAATTGCATATGACTACCAAATAAGATCAGCATATCGCCGGGCAAAATTGAAAACTCAGGCCCAGGATTAGGGTACGACTTATTATTTCTAACCACTGCAATAATAATAGCCTCGGATTTGTTATTTATTTGAGCCAAAGTTTTGCCACTAGCCCATGAATCATCCAAAATCATATAAGACTCGGTTAGGGTCGCAGTCAAATAAGTTGAAAACTTTTTCAAACTTTCTGTGTTTAGAGATAGCCCTCGGAGCATACTGTAGCCTTCCAAGCGAATTAATTCGACCTGCTGCTCAATAATATTGTTAGGAATTCTATAATCTTTTAAAACTCTACAAAAGATCTCAATAGAGGTTTCAAATTCTTCAGGGATAACCTCATCAGCACCCGCTGCTTTAAACTCTTCCACCTGAGAAAAAAGACGCGTTCTAACAATGATTTTTATTTTAGGGTTCAATTTGCGTGTTAAACGTACGGCTCTTTCAGTGCTGACTTGATCACTAATCGCATACACAATCATCCGTGCCCGTTTTATATCGGCCCTTAAAAGGGTATCTTCTTGAGTACAGTCNCCGTAGTGTGTTTTGTGACCTTGCTTTAAAGCACGTTTTATTTTTTCGCCACTTAGCTCCAAAATCATAAAAGGAATTTTAGCTTCCTGTAAAACTTTAGCCAACGTACTGCCACCCAATCCATANCCTGAAATAATAACATGATCCGAAAAAGTTTCTTTTTCTTCCTTCGTTGATTCAGACACTTTCATTCTAGAAAAAAGCCAAATAGAAAATTTATTAGAAACTTGAATGAGTAAAGGAGCGACCAGCATCGACAGAATAGATACAATCAATAAATGTTGATACTCCTCGTTACTAAAAATTCCATTTTCCAGACCAATTGCAGCGAGAATCAGTGAAAACTCACCAACCTGGGCTAATCTCATCCCAACAATCAAAGAAATTCTGAGCGGTGTTCGAACAAGAGNACACGATAAAAATGTCAGAAATATTTTTATCAAAATAACTACTACCGCAAGCTCCAGNAAAAACAAAACAGAATCAAAAAATATTTGAATTTGNAAAAGCATCCCAATTGAGATGAAAAATATACTGCTGAAATAATCACGAAGAGGAAGGATATCGAGAATGATTTGATGGTTGTATTCAGAGTCTGAAATTATCATTCCAGCAATCAACGCACCCATCGCCAAGGTCAACCCCATTTTTTGAGAAATCCAACCTGTAATGAGGATTATAAAAATCACAAAAAGAGTTAAGTGCTCCTTGTTGCCTATATGCGCAACCCAGGCCAGCATCCTAGGGACAATTAGCTTAGAAAGAAAAAATATTGCAACCACTGCAGCNATAGACTCGAACATTGCGATGGCAAAATCTATGGGAGAAGTAGCTCCTGCCTGAGCAAGCAGAGGCATTACAAGCATTATAGGAACCACNCAAATATCTTGAAATAAAAGAGTCCCGATACAAATCTTGCCCTGAAGCGTATCTATTTCGGCAAGGTCGGTAATCATTTTTAGAACGATAGCGGTACTACTTAAAGCAACAATGAATCCAAAAGCAATACTCTTGCTTTGTGAAAATCCATTTATATGTAATATCCAAACGACAACACCAGCAGTTAGAGTCAATTGAAGCCCACCCACTCCCAAAATGGATACAAGATTTTTTAAAAGGCGAGTGAGAGAAAACTCCAAACCAATTACAAATAAAAGAAGAATCACCCCTATTTCAGCAAGGTGCTTGACAGACTCAACATCTCCATTCAACTGCCAACCATAAGGCCCAATCAATATACCTGCTATCAGATAACCCATCACTGACGGTAATTTGATTTTATGGAATAAAAGGTTTATCGGCAGGGAAACGAGGAGTAACACTGCAAGATCTTCAATCAGGTGAGCCATAAATAAACCGTTTGGAAAAAACTTAGGATAACCAATATTACTGGCATTAATTATACCGGTGGAATTTTAAAAAAATACAAAGATATCGGAGAATGATCTAATTAAGCTATGGTTCTTCCGATCAGCTCATTAATAATTTAGTTAAATAGATTAGAAGGATATAATTCACTCGAAATAGCTGGCACCACAGCCTTCCATTTCGCAAATCTCTACTCGTTTTATCCGCGTGGCGCCAGTATTTATCTGAACCTTCAATTCCAGAAATAACCAGCGGGCAATATTTTCTGCGGAGGGATTTTGNTCATCAAAGGGAGGAATTTCATTAATATTATGGTAATCCAATTGACTTAAAACTTTCTCAACCATATCTTTTAGCTTAACAAAATCTATACCTACGCCAATTGGATCAAGTTCATCGGCTTCAACAGTTACCTGTGCAGTCCAATTATGCCCGTGCAANTTTTCATATTTACCATCATACAAACGTAATTGATGGGCTGCAGCAAACCCGGTTTTAACAGTTACATCGTACATAGTGACCTCGATAAAAAAATGAAATTAATCCAGGACCGCTGCAATACATTCTTGCGCAATGGTCATCATCCTCTTTATCTCCTCTTCAGAGATTACCAAAGGTGGAATAAAATAAATCACATCACCCAAAGGCCTCAAAAAAATACCTCGTTTGAGACCTTCTAAATAAATTTTATANCCTACCCGNCTCTCAAGAAGNAAAGGTTCTTTATTATTTTTATTCTTTACCAATTCTAATGCAGCGATCATGCCCTGCTGNCGAAANTCACCGCACCATTTTGACTCTTCANATATTTTCTTCCCNATTTGTCCTATTAAATTTATTTTAGGTTGCAAATTTCTTATAAAATTATTTTCGTTTAATATTGCTAATGTTTCATTGGCCACCGAACATGCTAATGGATTTGCTGAATAACTATGNCTATGAATAAACAATTTCCAATTGGAGAAATCATCATAAAANGCAGAATAAATTTCNTCTGTAGTTAAAGTCGCTGCTAGAGGNAGATAGCCTGATGTAATTCCTTTGGAAAGGCATAAAAAAGTTGGAGAAATATTGAGCTCTTTGCTTACAAAGAGTGAACCTGTACGGCCAAAGGCCACCGCAACCTCATCAAAAATCAGATGTGCCGAATAAGAATCACAAGCAGCTTTAAGTTTTTTTAAATAAACCGGAGGATAGATTTTCATCCCCGCAGCTCCTTGCACTAAAGGCTCAATTACCACACCCGCTATATCGTTTTCCTCTAAAGCCTTTTCCATAGGCTCAAAACACTCGGCCTGACAGCTATCTCGATTCAAACCATAGGGACACCGAAAACAATCTGGACCCTCTACACCCAGATTGTTCAATAAAACCTTTTCAAATTTATCTCTAAAAATATCCAGTCCGCATACTGATAATGCTCCAATTGTTTCTCCGTGGTATCCACCCTTCAAATAAATAAATCGGGTCTTATTACTTTCTCCGCTTTGCTGCCAATATTGCAAGCTCATTTTCAACGCTACTTCCACTGAAGTTGAGCCGTTATCCGAGAAAAAAACTTTGCTTAATTTCTCAGGGGATACTTCTACAAGAGACGAGGCCAAATCAATGNCTGGCTGATGTGTGATNCCGGCAAACATCACATGCGCCATTTTCTCCANTTGGTTTTNTAAAGCNNCATTGAGCCTNGGATGATTNTGGCCNAACAAGTTTACCCACCAAGAAGAAATCGCATCTAAATAACCTTTACCCTCCCTATCATAAAGATATACACCCTCCGCTCTCTCTACCAACAAAGGTTTTATAGTTTCAAAATCCTTATGTTGAGTACAAGGATGCCAGATATTTTGAAAGTCTCGNGCCAAATCAAATTCTGTTTTTCTATCCTGCATTTTGAATTTTGCTTTAAATGTTNTACCGCGAAGGGGAAAATTCTGGGATTTCTCCTTCACGGTCGCCCTTAATTAAAGAAACCATATAATCGGCTTGATTGGGGGTCTGTAAAATCCCATTCCTGTAATGCCCGGAAGAATAATAAAGGTTTTTATATTTTCCACTTCTTCCCATGATNGGCATTAAATCTTTTGCTGCGGGGCGTAGTCCGGTCCACGACTCTATTAAAGATGCCTCTTTAAGGCAAGGAAGAATGTCCCCAGCTCGTTCAATAAGGCTATCAATTACTTTTTCTTCAATAGCAGAATCAAATCCCCTGTCTTCCATGGTTGAACCAACCACAAAACCATTTCCCTCTTTCCAAGGCGCGATATACGTCATCATACCGTGTATCGTATAGTCAAGAATATGGTCCTCAAGTTTCAAACGACACATTTGNCCTTTGATCGGTTTCAATGGAAGGTCTACACCTAGTTCCTTCGCCAATTGCGCCGACCAACTTCCAGATGCAAGCACAAATTGATCGCCTTCNATTTCTCCACTATTGGTAATGGCTGCAGAAACACTAGACTCTCTTCGAACAAANCCCGTTACATTGCCTTCAATTATATGAACACCAAGGTTTTTAGANGCTGTCATCAGNGAATCGTGTAATTGNCGATTATTTACCTGCCCCTCTCCAACCCAAATCACTTCTCCACATTCTTTTGCTAAATAGGGGGCTTTTTCTTTTATTATTTTTTCATCCCATATTTCATGAGGAATATCTTCTGCTTTAAAAAATTCCTTTCGTTCTTCCCAGGTATCTGAGAAAGAGGAAGCAGGCATTAAAGAACCAGTATTAGAAAAATAAACAGGCACCTGGCTTACTGCAATGAGGTTTTCGAGAAATTCCGGAAATTTATTCAAAGATTCACGGCAAAACTCAAAAAAAGCATCTGCAACCTTACACTCACAAAAAGGTGCTAGCATTCCTGCTGCAGCCCTGGAAGCCTGTAAGGANTTTACTGGGTCTCCAAGAATGGCAAGNCGAAGGNTGGGNTCTGTCTGTTTTAAACGATACGCAATGCTATGACCAATCACTCCAGAACCAATCACTACGATGTCGAAACCTTTTTTCATCATTTCTTTAAATTAGATATATAAATCATGAGCCTTGCTACCTTAAACAGGATTATGATATTTTAGAATCCAATAGTAACAAAGCCAAACCCTTTCAATCCATAAACAGGTATTTTGCCCTAAAAACAACCCTATGAGCGAAGAAAAAGAAAATAATCAAGACACCGATCAAACTGCAACTNGAGAAAATACGGGAAAAAGAGTAGATCCCATCCTAGAACACCTAATGGTCGAAAATTCCGACTTCGATAAAAATACCATTAGAAAAAGATTCATAGATATATGGGAATATGAAAATGGTGATACTCTTTCCGAAGAAGANCANTATATGACTTTAGTTGCTTGCTTTATTTACAATGCCCACAACGTTTTAGATGAGGCAAATGTAAGAATAGACAAGGCGAGAGCNGCCATTACTTTAGCATTGAGTAAATGGTCTCTACCTACNCGGGAAAAACTGATCGAAAAAGAAAAATCTTCTAAAAACCCCTTTAAAACTTTTGTAGAACAACATCAACCGCAAATCGANAACACCCATACATGGAGACATTTCCTCCTTGAACATAAAAAATCAGATGAAAAGCAATGGGTCTATAAGATGAAAAAGTGCTGGTTTGCGGAGTTTTTTATTCGCTTTGGACGAGTTGACTATATTCAAACTGCTTGCGAATTTGATAAGATCCCATGGGAAGACAGAAAGGATTATGTTGACTTAAAGTTAAGNAATCTTTTTGCTAATCTAGGATCTCTTTGTCAGTTCGACTACAAACCCAAGAAAGAATAAAAACCCAGCCCAGAGGTCAAAGATTAAACGCATTGCATACTATATTAGTGCTCATGGCTACGGTCATGCCTCGCGGTCTGTACCTGTTTTAAAACAACTCCTCTCCTCTTATAACCTGTTCATCAAAACANGAATAAACTACGACTTTTTTAAAAATAACCTTACAAAATGTTTTGAGTTTTTNTCACAAAATGTAGATGCGGGTTGCCAACATTCAAATTCCATCAAAATAGATGCAGAAACCTCCTTTCAAAAGTTGCAGTCTTTTATTGAAAATACTCAGCTAGAAAAAGAAAAGAAATGGTTGACCGATAACCAGATTGATCTAATTATTTCCGATGTAGCAAGCATGCCACTTAAAGCAGGAAGCCGTTTAAAAATTCCAACTATCCTCATCGGTAATTTCACTTGGCATGATATTTACTCGCATCTTCCCGAATCAAATAATAATTCTGAACTTTTACAATTTTTAGCAGAAGAATACTCTTATGCAACTTTGCAGGTGCTTCCCCAATGTCATTTACAAAACGAAATTATCAAAAACAAAAAAGAAGTTGGNTTTATTTCTAACANNGGGAAAAATATTAGAAANGAACTTGANCTTTATTTANGAATAAANGCTGAAAACAAAACTNTAGTTTTTATTTANTTAGGNGANAATGGNGNACNTTCCGTAGACTGGNNAAATTTGGATNNNAATAAGGACTGTTTTTTCATCACCCGTGATCCGATCAATCATTCAACACAATCCTTAACTGTCCTTGATGAAAGCTTCTCTTACTATGATTTAATGGCCAGCTCGGATATAACACTTACAAAGGGAGGTTATTCTACTCTTGCAACAAGCTTTGCCAACTGCAAACCTGTAGTCACTTGTGAAAGAAAAGATTTTTTCGAATTTGAAGCGATTCGCAAATATTTGCTCAGCCGGGAAATAGGAATTCTGATAAACGATAAAGAGTTTTACAATGGGAACTGGCAAGAATCCATCAAGGATGCCCTAAATTTAACCGTTAAGAACAAAGTCCCGTTGAACGGGGAAATTGAAATTGCGGATATAGTTCATCAAATGCTCTCATGAAAATTCCTGATATTACCTTAATCATTACCAATTGGAATGGCAAAGACTTACTTAGAGAATGTTTGCCCAGCATACTGAAGGCTGTAGATTTTGATTCAAAACGGTCTTATCAAATAATAGTAGTCGATGATTACAGTAGCGATGACAGCCTGAAAATCCTTGAAGAAGAGTTTCCTGATGTAACAAGATTAAAAACTCCGTTTAATATGGGGTTCCAGCGCGCAAATAATTATGGCATAGAACAGGCACGGTCTAAATTAGTTATGCCTATGAATAACGATATCAAACTAGATGAGGACGCCCTCTTCTTCCTAGCCGAACATTTTAAAAAAGAAAAT
>NZYH01000011.1 GCA_002697825.1 Nitrospina sp.
GGGCTCCTGCCTATCTGGCCGGAAACTATTAGTCCAGTTTGTTGGGGTTTTTTTGTTTTTGGTTGTTGGTTTACTTTCATTTTCTGCTGTTGAAGCAAATGACTTTGAGTTGACTTTAAAGGATTTAGGACACAAAAGTCGCTCAAAGATAAAAAAAGCGATTAAGAACCTGGGAAACCAAGGAAACCCTGCTGCTCTTCCCGCTCTTGAAGCACTAAAAGATAACCGACTGCGGGTCAGTGAAGATGGTGCGCTCATTATTCTCAGTAAATCTGGAGAAGAAGGTCTCGACGCGCTGACTGAAAAACAAGTCGATGTGAAATCATTAGACCTTCGAAAACCCAGAATTAATAATTCTGTTCGAAGAGCTTTGTCCTCAACCATAGGAAAACTACAATTACAATCTACCGAAACTGATATTCGTTTAGCTGCNGCAAANCAATTGTTGAAAAAATCCTCGAGTGGTTTAGTGGAATTGGTTGAAAANGCTTTGGCCAAGGAAACAAATGCTGAGATTCGTAACGTTTTTTTATTAGTANTGGCCAAAGAAGAACTGAATGNTGACGATAAACAAAAGCGCCTGAAATCACTCAAAACTATTAGAGAATTTGGAAACAATGACTTTAAAAGTGTTTTAGAGACCTTATTGAAAAAAAATGAAAAAGGTGAATTCCTCGAAAGTGATCCTGAAGTTCGTGATAGTGCAGACAAAGCTCTCTCCTCTATTGAAAGACGACAGTTTTTCATCAACCAAATTGCAAACCTATTTTACGGNATGAGTCTTGGCAGCATATTGCTTTTAGCTGCTTTAGGTTTAGCGATTACTTTTGGTCTCATGGGTGTTATCAACATGGCTCACGGAGAAATGTTGATGATTGGTGCTTACTCTACGTTTGTAATTCAAAACCTGTTCAAGGAATATTTGCCTAATTTATTTGACTGGTACCTTATTGCAGCTATTCCAACNGCGTTCCTTGTAAGTGGAGTTGTTGGTATCATCATGGAAAGAAGCGTAATTAGGCATCTGTACGGGCGTCCCCTCGAAACTCTTTTAGCAACCTGGGGTATAAGTTTAGTTCTTATTCAAACTGTAAGACTTATTTTTGGNGCACAAAATGTTGAGGTAGCTAACCCTTCTTACCTCTCAGGTGGGATTCAAGCTTTTAACGGAGTTGTTCTTCCATTCAATCGAATTGCAATCATAATTTTTGTTATCTTTGTCGTCNTCTTAGTTTGGACATTATTGCAAAAGAGTTCATTGGGATTACAGGTACGTGCGGTAACCCAGAACAGNGGGATGGCTTCATGTGTAGGAATATCCACTCGAAAGATTGATATGTATACATTCGGCCTAGGGTCAGGAGTCGCAGGCTTGGGCGGTGTCGCCTTATCGCAGATAGGAAATGTCGGTCCCGAGTTAGGACAACTTTATATTGTCGATTCTTTCATGGTTGTGGTGCTTGGAGGCGTTGGAAAAATAGCGGGGACTGTGGCAGGCGCTATGGGCTTAGGCGTTTTAAACAAGTTTTTAGAACCGGTAGCGGGTGCAGTTTTAGGAAAAATTTTCGTTTTAGTTCTTATCATTATTGTGATTCANAAACGACCTCAAGGATTGTTTGCCTTGAAAGGTCGTATGGTGGATAACTGAGTGCTCATAATTAAAAATATTTTGCAATTACATTCATTTAAAGGATGGCTATTTGCTTTTCTCCTTTTAGGTGTGGCCGTTATTTTTCTTCCCTTCTTAAATTTTTGGTTGNCGGAAGATTCTATCTTGTATGTTCCTGATTATATGTTTGCNCTTATAGGGAAGTATCTATGCTACGCATTGGTAGCTTTGGCTATGGACTTGATATGGGGCTATACCGGTATCTTGAGTTTAGGGCATGGAGTATTTTTTTCTATTGGTGGGTACGCCATGGGAATGTATTTGATGAGAAGTATTGGCAAAGAGGGTGTCTATAAAAGTGACCTGCCTGACTTTATGGTGTTCCTTGACTGGAAAGAATTACCTTGGTACTGGTACGGTTTTGACAGCTTTGCTTTTACTTNAATGATTATCTTGGTGGTCCCAGCTTTATTTGCATTTATTTTTGGTTACTTTGCTTTTAGATCTCGTATTAAAGGAGTTTACTTTGCGATCATTACCCAGGCCATGACCTTTGCCCTCATGTTATTATTTTTTCGNAATAATACNGGGTTTGGCGGTAACAATGGCCTTACCGATTTCAAAAGGATTTTGGGATACTCGCTGCAGGAACCCTCCACGAAAATGGCTCTTTATATAATTACCGCNGTCGTCCTGTTTTTAAGTTATCTTCTTTCCCGTTACATAGTTAAATCGAAATTAGGAAGGGTACTGGTCGCCATCCGAGATGCGGAAAGCCGGGTGATGTTTTCTGGATATAATACGTTGCACTATAAGCTTGCGATATGGACCTTATCGGCTTTTTTGTGTGGAATAGCCGGGGCACTTTATGTTCCCCAGGTTGGAATTATCAACCCGAGTGANATGCAACCCTCGAACTCCATTGAGATGGCTATTTGGGTGGCGGTCGGAGGTCGCGGNACCTTAAGCGGTGCTCTGGTTGGAGCCGGTTTAGTCAATGGGGCCAAGAGCTGGTTTACAGTCGCCGCNCCGGATTATTGGCTGTATTTTTTAGGGGGATTATTTATTGTTGTAACNCTATTTTTCCCGAAGGGTTTTATTGGTATTTTTTCTCGATCTTCTTCAAAAAATAATAAGGGAGTCATTTTAAATGACTAACTCAGAAGCTCAGACAAAAGACACTTCTGTTGATACTTCACATGGTTGCATTCTTTATATAGAGGGCCTGACGGTTAGTTTTGACGGATTNAAGGCNCTGAATGATTTAAACCTCTATATTGATGAAGGGGAGTTGCGTTGCATCATNGGACCCAATGGTGCTGGNAAAACNACCATGATGGATGTCATCACCGGNAAAACAAGACCGGATAAGGGAACCGTTTTTTTTGGGCAAGATCACGATTTATCCAAGATGACGGAGTATGAAATTTCTCATATTGGTATAGGTCGNAAATTTCAAAAACCAACGGTTTTTCTTAATCATACCGTTTTTGAAAACTTAGAACTGGCTCTTCATGCTAAAAAAGATGTATGGACCTCTTTGACAAAGTCCTTGAGTGGTGAGCAGAAAGATTTAATTGAAAAGGATCTCGAAACCATTGGGTTGACTGAACAAAAAAATCTTCGTGCCGGCTTGTTGTCCCATGGCCAGAAGCAATGGTTGGAAATTGGGATGCTTCTTGTTCAAGANCCAAAACTCTTATTGATCGATGAACCTGTTGCCGGCATGACCCATCAGGAAACAGAGCGCACAGCCGAGCTTCTGGCTTCATTGGCCGGTAAACATTCAGTCGTGGTTGTTGAACATGAGATGGATTTTATTCGTTCTATTGCTAACAGGGTGACAGTTTTNCATGAGGGAAGTGTTCTTGCAGAAGGGAAAATGGAAGACGTNCAAAAAGATCCAAAAGTCATGGAAGTTTATCTAGGAAGTTAAGCGTGTTAAATATTAAAAATTTAAACCAATTTTATGGTGAGAGCCATACCCTCTGGGATGTTGACCTGGATGTTTTGCCGGGAACCTGCACCTGCTTGATGGGAAGAAATGGTGTAGGGAAAACAACCTTGCTTCAATCTATTATGGGATTNTTACCAGTAAGTTCGGGCACCATTTNTTTTGAAGGCAACGAACTTGCGGGTAAACCAGCAGAATTAAGAGCGCGCAAAGGAATTGGTTATGTTCCGCAGGGAAGAGAAATATTTACGCAGTTAAGTGTCGAAGAAAATCTTCGCGTAGCGTTGCTTGCCCGTGATGACGGNNTACGTGAAATCCCTGAGTATATTTTTGAAATATTTCCCGTATTAAAACAAATGCTCAATCGTCGCGGGGGAGATCTTTCTGGAGGTCAACAGCAGCAATTGGCAATAGGGCGTGCCTTAAGTATCAGTCCTAAGCTTTTAATTCTGGATGAGCCGACAGAGGGCATTCAACCCAATATTGTCCATGAAATAGGTGATATTATCATTCGACTGAATCAAGAGGGGCTTACCATCTTGTTGGTAGAACAAAAACTACCATTTGCNNGACGTGTCGCCCAAAATTTTTGCATTCTGGATAAAGGCCGCGATGTTGCTACAGATGCTATGGAAAATTTAGGGGAAGATGTAATAAACCGNTACTTGAAAGTCTAATGGATTATGTCTATTACCATTTACCATAACCCTAAATGCAGCAAATCCCGTCAGACTTTGAAATTACTTGAAGAGCAGGGAGGAAATCCTACAATTATTGAGTATCTGAAAAATCCACCTACAGCAGAAAAGCTTAAGGAGATTCTGTCTCTGCTTGGAATGTCTCCGCGCGATCTAATGCGCAAAAAAGAAGATGAATATAAAAAATTAGGTTTGGCTAATTCTAATTTAAGTGATGGGGACTTGATAGACTTTATGGTCAGGAATCCTATTTTAATCGAACGACCTATAGTCCTTGCTAATGGGCAAGCGGCAATAGGACGCCCGCCTGAACAGATATTAAATATCCTTAATTAGAGAAGATTGCGGCTTAGACCAATCGATTAAAAGAGCGNAAGGTTTTAACCTTTCTTTTTTGCGACTTCGGCAGCATACGCTTTGGCTCTTTTTAACATGGCGGCTTTTTCCTCGGAACTGAAATCTTTTCGCGGTGTGGGGCCAGGAACTTTTGGNCCAGAATCAACAACCGGTGCAGATTTAGGAGCTTCTGTTACNGCAGGAGTTTCTTCTGTAACAAGTTCTGTTGCTTCCATCTCGTCTACAACTCCAGATGTTTCTTCAACCTCCTCAGCGGTTTGATCTTCAATGACCTCAGCACTTTCTTCAGCAGGTGGTGGGGTTGGGTTTTCTAATTCTTGAATTTTTCTTTCTTTTTCCAGTTCTTCTTCTAGTAAGGCTCTTTTACGCTCTTGAATTTCCAAGGCACGAAGAAAACGNTCTTCATTATTTGTCATGCTGGATCTCGAGCCCGTATTAGAACGAATATTCGAGTTAAAATGATAAATCTTTTTCTCTGCCTCACTCATTGAAGGTTCTCCCGTCTATATTAAACCTCGTTTTTATTTGGCTATCATATAAGAATCNATAAAAAAGTTCATATTTTTCTAATAATTTTTTGTGGATTTATAGTTAATTCAAAGCCTGTAAAAATTTGAATATTAAGGCTCCGAATGGNCCTCTAACNTTGAAATNATAGACCTTATATTAAAATTACTTAATTCANGGTTAATTATAAATTAATCCTGATCGTTTAAATTGNNACAAATATCACATTAACTCCGGAATGAGGTTGCCCTATGTTTCATGAAGTCCGCGTTCTAGATAGCAAAAATAAATTAAAAAAAATAATTTCAGGCCAGCAATTNAGCAGAAAATACTGGAAAGACTTTGAAACCAGTTTCAATGCTTCTTCACCCAATAAAAAGGGTAAAAAGAAAATTAAGAGTAATTAGTAGTTCTGCTTTTAGATTNTAAAAATTAAAAATCAAGTTCTTGTTGCCATATAACTTTTTTATCTTGATCTTTAATTAAGGCAATCTCTCCCTCCCCATTTTCATTTAGAGTCATAGGTTCTTTAGCATCGATCACGAGTGCAGAAACCTTTTCCATATTCCCTCCCAATTGCAAAGTTATCTGTTCTCCGTTTTCGAGAATTGTACTTTTAAATATGAATAAGAAATTATAGTAATGAGAGAAATGCAAAGGAGTATCGCCATATTTTTTAAGTATCTCGTCGTCTTCCATGATTAGGGTTTTGTTTACCTCTTTATTTTTGTCTCTATAGTTAGTTCTAAAAATTTTTTCGGTTGGTCTTCCATCCACCTTTGAGCAAACCAATATTTTGATTAACCGAAATCATTTCATAGTTTTGATCATGACAAACCTGGTAGAAGAATTTTTAACTCCTCGGTGATCATACCTATAGCCAGGCTCCCTAAAAGTAAGCCCATGATCTGATGGATAAACTTAGTCCCGGTTTTGCTGAGGCTATTTAGTATGATTCGGCTCAACTGGAGGGCTATCCAAATCAAAACCCCAATCAGGATAAACTCTGACAAAAAAATAATTCTTTCAAATCCAGTAGAAACTTCGTTGGATTGGATGATTACTATACTTATTGCTGCCGGTCCAATAAATAAAGGAAAAGTAAGTGGCATCAGCGATATATCATCATTTTTATCGATGTCATCCTCTGAGAAAAGGTAAGAACTTTTAGTATTGGACAACATGGTAAAAGAAATATAGACAAGAAATATTCCTCCAATGAGTTTGAAGGCAGACATTTTTATACCAAAAAAGGTGATGATATATTTCCCGAATAAAAAAGANACAGTTAGTAAAAATATAGCAGCGCAGGAAGTTTTTAGAGCAATAGATTTATGCTCTTCAACAGTTTTATTCGTGGTCAAACCAATATAGACAGGTATATTTCCAATGGGATCTATAACGGCTACAAGAATGACAAATGTTTTAATAAGTTCGGTCGCGTCCACTTTTTATTCAATTTTTTTTTGATTAGATTTATTATACAAAAAATAAAGTATGAAACTCCCTAATATTACTTTAAATATCCAACTGCCCCAAAAACGTAACGGGTGTTTATCCATTAAAATCCTCACCTCGCCTTCACTAGCCGTAAAGGTACTCATTTCACCGAGATAAAAACTTTTTACAGCAGAAAAAATCAGCAAGGCACCAAAAATCCAAAGCACAAAGTTTAAGGCTGTTTGACGGATATCAGGGTCCAGAAGGTAATTTACTGAAAACCCGAGTAAGATTATTATCGTTACTGCAACAACAGTCAGGGTATCCATTAGAATTATTTTACCCGAAAACATAAGAAGTGGGAGGGTGAAAAGAAGAGGTAGTAGTAATTAGAAAGCACCCCCTTTATTCCGATTAAAAACATTGTAGATATTCAATGCTGATATAGAAAGGATACCAAAATGTTGATAGGCTTCCAATTCAAACTGTTCACATCAGTTATTTAGTACAGGTCATGAATAAGATAAAGGTGGTTGAATGACTAATAAAGTAAGGAATTAATTTTAAAATTTAACTTTTAAAGGTTAGGTAGATTTATTATAGGCTGGTTTTATTTAAGAACTTGTTATACAATGTGCCATACTTTATGAGGTTATAGCCGTCTAGAGAATTACAGGTGTAGTGGCTTTTGGTCCATCATTATAGGCCCCAGATTTTCTCCCCCCCGTTTTCTCACTCAAGCTCAAACCCCCAAAGCTAAATTTTGTTAGAAGACTTAAGGGTTTTAATCCTATTTGTTTTTCTAACTGAGCCTAATGTTATATAAGGCTTTTTTCAAATCAATTTATTTAAGGAAATTATGCAAACCAACATAGCACAACAAGTACCGAATGGATTTGATGCTCTAAATTTAATCAACCCTCTTTGCAGGGCGGTTAATGATGAGGCATACAAGAATCCCACACCCATACAAATGCAAGCTGTTCCTCATCTGTTAGAAGGACGTGATCTTTTAGGGTGTGCGCAAACAGGGACAGGAAAGACAGCTGCATTTGCTCTACCTCTCCTGCAACTATTAAAAGAAAAATACCAACCTGCTGGGAAAAAAGGAGTGCGCTCTCTTATCCTGACACCAACCCGTGAACTTGCAGTGCAGATAAGTGAAAGTTTTGAGATTTATGGGCGTTATTTAAACTTAAAACAGACTGTTATTTTTGGTGGTGTGAGGCAAGAAAAACAAGTCAAAGCTCTTAGGCAAGGAGTAGATATCCTAATAGCGACACCCGGAAGATTATTGGACTTATATAATCAAAAATGTTTGAGACTAGATAAGGTTGAGGTTTTTGTTCTCGATGAAGCTGATCGCATGTTGGATATGGGTTTTTTACCCGATGTCAAAAAAATTAGATCTTATATCACTCAAAATACTCAGACCATGTTGTTTTCGGCTACCATGCCGGTCGAAATACAACGTCTGACAACAAGTTTCTTAAAAGATCCGGTTAAAGTTGAAGTATCGCCACCTTCGAGTACCGTGGATAAAATCGACCAGAGGGTATTGTTTGTAGACCGGGAAAATAAAGCAGCTTTATTGGCATCCATGCTGGAAGATGCAAGCATCGAAAGAGCTTTAATATTTGCTCGCACTAAACATGGAGCGAATAGAATTGTTAGAAATCTAAATAAAAGTAAAATAAAGGCAGATGCGATACATGGAAATAAATCACAATCTGCCCGTTTGGATGCTTTAAATAAATTTAAAAAAGGCAAAGTTCGTGTACTGGTAGCAACAGATATTGCTTCCAGGGGAATAGATGTAGATGACATAACCCATGTCATTAATTACGAGTTACCAAACGAACCAGAGAGTTATGTTCATAGAATTGGAAGAACAGCCAGGGCGGGCGCAGCAGGTATTGCCTTATCCTTATGTGATTTAGGAGAACTTGGTTACCTCAGAAAAATTGAGCGGGTTATAAATAAACCAGTAACCATGGAAGAAGATCATATCTATCATTCTCAACCTATTGCCTCTAAAAGGGGTCGTTCTATGGGTTCCAAAACCAAATCACCTCAGAAGAGAAAAAGGTTTTATGGTTCTCGCTCATCGACCGGAAAAAATAACAGACCCGCAGTAAAAAGAGGAAGCACCTCATATGGTAAACCACAAAGACAGGGTGCAAGTTCGAAGCGCAGGAGGAAAAATTAGCCCTATAATTTTTCCTGAGGTGTTCCTTAGAGGTAGGTTTGGTATTATAATACCCGATTAAAAATATTTAAGGTGATTGATGATGCTTAAATTCATGGCCTGGTTTTCAGCTGTTGTCACCATTGGCTTTATAGTATTGATGGTTTTTGACTACGGATGATGCAGTATCAACAGTTAATGGGCTAACTTTATGAAGGTCACACCACCCATAATAAAAGCGTTTATCATTTTCCCCATGAACGTTATGGGGGTGGTTCCTGGGTTGCTAATCTGGTTTTCACAAGAAGGTGCAATATTTGAAACATATTCACCGAGCTTAGACTTGGTTCGATCTTTTCCCGGCGGCCTTTTAATAGGTTTCGGGGCCAGCCTGTGTTGGATTTCGGTTTCTTTATTTTCAGAAAACGGTGGAGGAGGGACCCCTGCCCCATATGATCCCCCAAAAAAACTTGTCTCATGTGGAGTTTATACGAGTGTGAGAAACCCTATGATGATTGGGGTCATTATGGTGTTATTGGGTGAATCTTTGCTTTCTGGCTCAATACTCGTATTGGTTTGGTGTCTTGTATTTGTTCAAGGTTGTCTAATTTTAATACCTTTCTGGGAAGAACCTGATTTAGAGCGCAGGTTTGGAGAAAACTACTTCGAATACAAACACAGAGTACCTCGTTGGATACCTAAATTAAAATCAGATATATAAAATCAACATGGATGAGGAAAAAGAAAGTTTTTCGTTGATAGACTGGGTCGGCAGCGCAATTGGTTTTGTGGTGATCGGCTTTATAATTTTTATTCTCATCTGGCCGCTCATAGACCCCACGCCAGAGAAATCTTCTTCCATAAAGGAAAACATCCATCAAGCTACAGGAAAATAAATTCTTCTATGTTGCTGATGTCTAATCTTCATAATACTGAGCTGGTCGAAAGATTTTGATTTTCATTTACCAATATTGAACTCGTTTAATCAAAAGGCGGCTGAGTATTTCTTTGGTATCCCTCTTCTGTTAAGTTCATTCTCCCAATGATAAATTTTTTCTTCCTTTCGGCGATGGAGATGGCTGTGGAATCTTTTTTTTCTTTTCCCAGTTTCCGTGAAATTTCTATTTCTCTGATTGCTTTTTTCCAATCTTCAAGACTTTCATAAACACTGATCAAATTTAAATGGGTCTGAATATTATTGGGATCAATAACGAGAACCTTATTATAATACTCTTTGGCTTTCTCAAGATTTTGGTGATACCAATACTCCAAAGCGATCATGAAATAAATATCAGCATCATTTGGTTTAATATTTGCCGCTTTTAAATACTGTTCGACTGCTAGGTCATTGCGAGTAATCATCGAATATGTTTTTCCCAGTCCCAACCGTGAGTTCAAATTTTCTGGATCAATAGAGATGGCTTTCTTGAAAGCATCAACAGACTCATTTTTCTTGTCTGCCTCAAAATAGATCAGACCCATTTGGTTGTATGCGGATATCAACTTAGGGTCAATTTTAACGGCGGCTTTTAAAATTTGAACAGCATCTTCATAGGCACCGATTCTTTGTTTTTCTTTGGCGTTCGCAAGCAAAACTATCGGATCTTTGGATTTTAAGAGAGATTCCAGCTCATTTTGGTTTTCTACATCATCGCTACAAGCTGTAAACAATATGAAAATAAATAAAAATATAATTTTGATATGAATCATTATTCTCTAGCATTAGGAAAAAATATTTAGAATCTATTATTACCTTATATCACTGTGATTAACAAGATGTCCAAATGAGTACTTTATATCAAAAATAATTCTATAATGAAGTAAAGGTTTGTTTATAATGAAATTCAGTTTCGGAGCATTTTGAAAAATATTTTTAATAATTAAAATATCCAAAACAGGTAATTACCATGTCTGATGAACTCCCATATTTAGAAAATGAAAATGGTGAGATTGCAATTCCCTGCCAATTAAAATTGGCCGAAAATTGTGTACAGCAAAGTGAATATTGTGAAGATCACGAAGAGGCTCGGGAATGGGTTGAAGATGAATGCTGGATTTGTTCTGGCGAAGGCTATTTTTGTGTTCAATGCAATGAACAGGTTCTTCGCAATATAGCCAACCTTTCCACTAAAAAAATGATTTAATTGTTTGCGTTAAATTGTTTTTGAACCGTTTGACCAAGCCTGCTGCCTGACTAAACTTTATTATCCCAAGTTTGATTGCACAATAAGAGATTGGTTGCCACCAAGTAATGAAAATAATTGAGATTGTTACACCAGCTGAAAAACTTACTGCCGTTAAAAGTATAATTTCCCAAAACGACTCGGAAGTTCTTTGGGTGAGTTCGGACGAGTACGGAAAAAATATGATACGGGCTCTGGTCAGTGATGAAAAAAGGCAATCCGTATTGGATGCGTTACAAGGATTAATTGGAACCCAAGGTACTTCAAAAATTCTTGTTATGAACTTAGAGGCTGCGCTACCGAGAAAAGTATCTTCGGAAGAAAAGCNTTCGCCTGATTCTGCCACCACGACTCGCGAAGAACTTTATAATGAAATTGAAAAAAATACGAGNCTTGATTCGACATATTTNCTNTTGGTTTTTTTATCAACTGTAGTAGTGGCAATTGGTTTNCTTGAAAATAATGTTGCGGTNGTAATAGGTGCCATGGTTATTGCACCTCTTTTAGGCCCTAATATTGCTCTGGCACTCGGTGCGGCTTTAGGTGATGCNCACCTCATGTGGAAAGCTTTTAAAACCATAATCACNGGTATTGGATTGGCGATGTTTCTTTCCATTGGTTTGGGAATGTATCATCCTATGAATTTAGACAGCCCGGAGCTATTAGCCCGAACCGATGCCGGATTGGATTCCATGGCTCTGGCATTGGCATCGGGTGCAGCTGCAGTTATTTCTTTAACNACAGGACTTTCAAGTGTATTAGTAGGAGTCATGGTTGCAGTTGCTTTATTACCTCCGACTGCTACATTGGGGATCATGCTGGGAGCAGGGCAAACCGAACTTGCTATCGGTGCGGCTTTATTATTGGCGATGAATATTATATGCGTGAANCTTGCGGCAAAAATTGTTTTTCTGGTAAGGGGTATTAAGCCAAGAAGCTGGTTGGAAAAACAAAAAGCCAGTCANTCCATGACCACTTATTTNTTTATATGGATTATTTCTCTGTCTATCTTGCTCGTAGTGATTTTAGNTCGCAAAGGCCAATTCCTATTTTAGTNGAAATTTTTCTAAAAGTAAAAATGTTATAAAAAAATAAGATGGTTTGATACGCCTACACTTATTCACCTAATAAATGTAACAACACATTTCGCTTGTGTGGATCAACACGATGTTCAAAAAGGTAAATTCCCTGCCAAATTCCAAGTACCATTTTATTTTCTTGTACGGGTATTGATAGTTGTGTTTGGGTTAAAGCGGATCGAATATGAGCTGGCATATCATCGGGACCCTCAGCTTGATGATCATACAGAGNGTCTCCATCAGGTATGAGCCGGTTNAAAAAGCTATTCAAATCTTTCAATACATCGGGGTCGNCATTTTCTTGGATAAGTAAGGACGCAGAAGTATGTGGAATAAAAACAGTTATTAATCCAGAGTCGATGTGCTGACTTTGCATCCAATTCTCGATTGGATTGTTNATTTTATAAATTCCTCGTCCTTTTGTAGACATCGAAAATTGGAATTGCGCTTGTCTCATNTTAATTAGGTTTTGCTAGAAGGCTGGATAAGTTCGCGAGCATGTTGCAGGGATGCTTTGGTGATTTTTTCCCCACTAGACATTCTTGCTAACTCTTCNACACGTTCTTCAAAATCCAGTTGTCGAATTCCGGACCGAGTGCGTTTTCCTTCTGTCTGTTTTTCGACGCGGAAATGAGTCGATGCCTTGCCTGCAATTTGTGGAAGATGAGTAATGCAAAACACCTGTTTATTTTCGGCTACCTTTTTTAATTTATCNCCGATCTTTTCTGCCACGCGACCACCTATNCCAGTATCAACCTCATCAAAAATCATAACCGGGATGGTATCCTGTTTATTTAAAATTGATTTTAAAGCTAGCATGATCCGCGAAAGTTCNCCACCCGAGGCAATTTTAGCCAAAGGACGAAGTTCTTCNCCTGGGTTGGGGGAAAATAAAAACTCTAAGGTGCCNAAACCAACTGATGTCGGTTTCAATTTTGTTTTATGAAATTCAACAAAACCTTCTACATCTGGAGGATAATTAAAGTCGACTCCAAAACGAACCCCGCTCATATGTAATTCTGTTAATTCTTTTTCAACTCCCTGCTTTAAAAACTTAGCACCAATTTCGCGCTTTTCAGCAAGTTCGACCGCAAGTTTTGAAACTACCATTTCTTTATTATGAATTTCTTTGGCAAGCTTTTTNGTATTTTTTTCATTAACGGCNAACTGNCCTAGTTCAGTAGCGAACTTTTCACGCTTAGAAAAAATTTCTGAAATACTATTTCCATACTTTCTTTTAAGCCCATTTATTTCAGCCAGTCGGTCTTCTATTTTCTCTAATCTATCAGGGTTGAAATCCAAAGATTGATCATAAGATCTCAAAATATCTTCTACATCTTCCAATTCATAAAAAGCAGATTGAGATTTCTCAAAAGGCGTAGCTAAATCCGTATCCAGTTCCACCAANGGCTCAAGCTCTTTTAATATTTGGCGTAAGTTATCNAATATCGAACCACTTTGATTAGATAATAAAGTTTGGCTGTGTTGTAGAGTTTCTCGAATTTTTTCTGAATGTCGGAGTTTATTTTTTTCTCCCTTGATTGTTTCTTCCTCTTCTTCTGAGAGGTTAGCNGCATCGATTTCAGAAATTTGAAAATCTAAAAACTCTTCCCTCTGCAGACGTTCTTGNTNATCGATATTTAAAGATTTAAGGTTTTTNACCAGGCTTTGATACTCTAAAAATTCTTTAGAATATANATCACGGAATTTTTTGGACTTACCAAACAAGTCTAACAAGTCTACATGAATTTCAGGATGTAAAAGGGTTTGATGATCATGCTGTCCATGAAGATCGACTAANCGGTTNCCTATTTTTGNCAGAGTAGAAACNGTGATCTGACTATCGTTTAGNAAACATCTGTTTTTACCTGAATTAGAAATCTGTCGNTTTATATNCAATTCTCCATCTTCAGGTTCCACACCAATTTCTTGTACTAAAGAAAGGGTCTCTTTATTGGTTATTTGAAAAAAACCTTCGACCAATGCGTTTGTTTCACCGGTGCGAATGGAGTCTACGTCTGCTCTACCTCCAAGTAATAAATTAAGTGCGTCAATAATAATCGACTTTCCAGCACCCGTCTCACCGGTTAGTACATTCAGTCCGCTTTCAAAATTCACCATAAGATTTTCTATAATGGCAAAGTTTTGTATTCTGATTTCTTTTAGCATTATGTTATCAGGGGGTAATTTCTTCTAATAACTTAATTCCTTCTTTTCTTAGAGAAAGAAGTTTTTCGTTAACCGTATTATCTGTAAGTCGCATTAATTTGTGAAGAGTTTCTCGGGCTTCGGTAGAATTATTTTTTTTAATGAGAACCTGCGCTAGGCCAAAATGATTTTCTGCATAATCTGGAGCCAATCGAACAGCTTCTTGCAAATGAAAGGCTGATTTTCCCAAATCACCACCCAAAAAAAATGGCAATTCCAAATACAATTTTCCCAGGGCTCTATGGGGCCCTGCATGGCTGACGGTGGGATCTAGCCTAACTGCTTCTTCCATATCCTCCTCAAAAGGACCGATGATTCCCAAGCTAGCCCAAATACCTTTGGTTTCCCCCTGTTTACCTCGGCAGAGCCCACGATAAAAATAACTAATCGCAGAATCAGATTGTAATGCAANAGCTTTAGAACTGTAATGAATACATAGCCCGTAATGATGGATGTTATTCTCGGGTAATTTTTTTGCAATTGNATAATGGATTCTGGCCAGACGCCATAGCCATTCATNCTGATCNGGATGGGTTNTCAAAATATTTTCAATTTGTGTTGCTATTTTTTTATATTCCAAAGATGATTGACTTTTCTGATACAAATGGTCTATTTCAAACAGATTTGGACTTTGTGAAAAAGCAGGTGGAACATTGATATTCTGAGTTAATAATAAAGCTATTAAAAAACCCCTTAATTTTAAAAAAATGTTATTCATAGGCAAGGNCAGATTCCGCTATAATTGTAAGACATTAAAAGACCATAAAAAAGTATCATAATAATGAGAAATCTAAAATTAATTGCTTTTNATANATTATTGATTTTTCTTTTAATNCCGGTTTTATCCTGGGCTGAGTTGGGGNAAAAGAGTCCGGAAGCCGCTGTAAAAATCCTTTTAAACGAAATCAAACAAATAGTTGAAGGAGATGAAATATCAGAGGATCAAAAAGCAGCAAATAAAAAACATTCNNANANTGCANTAAGTATNCTGAAAGTTNCAGANATNAGNCANAAGGNTCTTGGAAAATATTGGGCNAAACATANTANAAAACAACAGGATCAATTTAAGAATTTGNTGGGGNAATTATTTATGTATGTTGCTTTTCCTAGCTCGGCAAAATTCTTTGCGGATCTGGATCTAGTTTATGGGATATCGAAAAGAAAAAAAGATATGATGGTGGTTCCTTTAACAGTGATTCATGAAAAAGAAGGGGAGGTGGATATCGACTTTTGGTTGAAGCAGTCCTCCAGTAACTGGCTTGTGGTTGATGTTATTCTTGATGGCATCAGTATGCGTAATAATTTAAGAAGTCAATTTTACAAGATTTTAAAAAAAAATGATTTTGATGAGTTAATTCGGCGAATGAAAAAAAAGCTTAAAGGTACTCAAGGCTGAATATTTTTCCGCCTGATATATTTAAATTTATAAACGGATTAAGATGAAAAAAATTGGAATGGTAAGTTTGGGATGCCCAAAAAATACTGTTGATTCTGAGCGAGTCTTGGGCGATCTTGCTGCCTCGGGTTATGACTTCACTCCCGATGAAGAAGATGCAGAGATTATAATAGTTAATACCTGTGGGTTTATTGAGTCTGCAAAAAAAGAATCGGTTGAAGCAATTCTCGAAATGGCTCATAAGAAAATAGATGGAAAATGTGAAAAGTTAATTGTTACCGGATGTCTGGCGGAACGTCATACACAAGAACTATTGGAAGAAATTCCTGAAATTGATTATATGCTTGGGGTCGGACAGTATCCGCAATTAAAAAATATTCTTGAAGATGCTGATTTTAGTAATCGTAATCACGTAGCGACGCCTGCTGAATATTACGAATCTTATACTGACCGTTTATTAACCACCGCTTTTTATACGGCATATTTAAAAATTTCAGAGGGTTGTTCCAACCGTTGTGCTTTTTGCATTATTCCTAAAATGCGAGGTCCTATGCTTAGCCGGTCGCCGGAATCCATTTTAGCGGAATCAGAAAATTTAGCCAAAAGAGGAGTAAAAGAATTTAATATAATTTCCCAAGACACTACAATGTATGGGTTCGATCTTGCCATGAAAGATGGTTTAGTAAGATTATTAAAAGGTATGTCAAAGATTGATGGTTTGCAATGGATGCGGCTTTTGTATTGCTATCCAACTTTTCTCAATTCAAAGTTAATTGATTATATTGCCTCTGAAGAAAAGGTTTGTCGTTATATTGATGTCCCGTTACAGCATACGCATGATGAAATATTAAAGAGTATGAAACGCCAGGAAACCGAAGATGGAATTCGCAAAATGCTAGATGAACTACGATCAAAAATTCCTGAGATTGCTTTGCGAACCACTTTTATAACTGGCTTTCCTGGAGAAACAGATGAGCATTTTAAACATATGCTTCGGTTTCTTTGTGATATGCAGTTCGATCACGTAGGTATTTTTACATATTCTGATGAAGAGGGAACCACCGCGTTTGATTATCCTGGTCGGATTCCTGAGGAAGTTAAGATGGAAAGAAAAAATATTCTAATGGCATCCCAAAAGGATATTACGTTACAAAAAAATCAGGAAAAAGTCGGGCGCATTGAATCTGTACTGGTGGAAGGGTTCGATGCACAGGAAAACTATATTATGACTGGTAGGCTCGCATCCCAAGCTCCCGATATAGATGGGCAGGTAATCTTAGAAAAATGTGAAGCCGAGCCGGGGGAAATTATTTCCGTGCTTATCACTGCTGCAGCGGATTATGATTTGGTTGCGGAACCTGTTTCTAAAACCGATTGAATCGGTTAAATAAAAATCGAAAAAGGAATAAAATAATTAGGCGTTTACAGGATAGAGATAATTGTTTTAATCACAGTTCGGTTGTTTATGCAGTAATATTTAACCTGAGTTCACATCTTTATTACCTTGCTTGATTGTTTGATAGATAGTCTGAAATTTTTTCCAGACTTCTTGTACGCTTGTCGCCCCATCCAGATAACTCACCACAGGAAAAAAGATTTTGTCCAGCTTATAAGGCCCGACTAAATCGGGACGACCATTTCCTACATTTTGAAAAATCCCAATGGTAGGTGTTTTGACTGCATATCCAATATGCATGGGGCCAGTATTGTTAGATATTAACAGCCTTGCTTGGCTCAAAAGGTAAGCGTAGTTAATTATGGACAAATTAAAACTATAAAAAATCCTATTACTATCTGTAAGATTTAGAGTTTTTAAAATTTCCAATTCTTTTTTATTGCCACCAAAAACAATATTAAAATCTGTTTCTTTCAATATTAAATTGGTGAGGTTATGAAAATTTTTGGCTTCCCAAAGTCGATCCGCAGAACTGGCCCCTATGTGGCAAATTATGAAAGGGGTTTTTAATCCAATTTCATATGAGTAAGTATCGAAGGCCTTTTTTTCAGAATCACTGAAAAATATTTCCATTTGAGATTGTTTTGGTTCGACTTCAATTTCTTTTAGCATAAGAAGTCGGCGTTCAATGGCGTGGAGATTTTTTTCAAAGGAGGGTGATTCTTCGCTCCATTTAGATTTCAAATTGAATTGTTTCGGGCACCATTTATGTCCTTGATGATTCCAAATGGGTGATGATTTCAAAAAAGATTTCATCCTACTAAAATCACTATTTGCATGGAAAATAAAGATTTGCGAAAATTTTTTATTAAACAGAAGTTTCAAACCAAGAAGAAATTGCGCGTACCATCTATTTTGGTAGGGATAGATATTTGTTAAATGTGGATTGCCCTTAAAAAGAGGTAGCCATTCTTTTTTTACAATCAGATCAATTTGGGCATTAGGAAATGCTTTTTTTAGTTCCCGGATTCCAGGGGTTCCCCAAAGGCAATCCCCCATTCCAGTTGTATTGACAATTAAAAATTTTTGAATC
>NZYH01000012.1 GCA_002697825.1 Nitrospina sp.
AACTGAACTTATTGATTATGAGGCAGTAGGAATATTGGCTAAAAAGCATAAACCAAAACTTATTATCGTAGGGGCTAGTGCTTATCCTAGAATTATAGACCCAGTTAAGTTTCGAGAAATAGCAGATGATGTCAACGCACAAATTATGACAGATATTGCACATCCGGCTGGTTTAGTAGCTACAGGGCTTTATCCTTCACCTGTACCTTATTCAGAATTTGTAACAACGACTACTCATAAGACTTTGCGTGGACCTCGCGGAGGGATGATTCTTTGTAGAGAAGAATTTGCGAAGGAAGTCAATAAAAAGATTTTTCCAGGGATTCAAGGCGGCCCACTAATGCATGTGATTGCGGCAAAAGCAGTTGCTTTTAAAGAAGCATTAAGCCAAGACTTTCTTTCTTATCAGAAGCAGGTTGTTGCCAATGCTCGGCACCTAGCAAATTTTCTAAGTGATAATGGTATCAAAATTGTCAGTGGTGGAACGGATACCCATTTGATGCTTCTTGACCTCAGGCCTCAAGATATTACCGGGAAAGATGCTGAGTCGGCATTGGAAAAAGCTGGGATCACTGTAAATAAAAATACTATCCCCTTTGAAACTCGCAGTCCGTTTGTTACATCAGGGGTGCGTATAGGAACCCCTGCATTGACTACTCGGGGTATGAAGGAAAAAGAAATGGAAGAAATTGGTGGTTTTATAATTCAAACCCTGGAAAAAATAGAGGAAGATGGCTTTCACTTAGAAACAAGAAAAAAAGTTCGTGATCTTTGTGATCAGTTTCCTCTTCATTCAGCACTTACTAATATATAGATACCTTCTAAATGAAATGTCCTGACTGCTCTGGAATGGAAAATAAGGTTATTGATTCCCGTTTAAATAAAGAAGGCAATGTGATTCGAAGGAGACGGGAATGCTTAAGTTGCTCGGGTCGTTTCACTACTTATGAAAAGGTGGAACGCTCTCTCCCCTTACTGGTTAAAAAGGATGGACGCCGGGAAGAGTTTGATAGGGATAAAATCATTTCGGGGGTGAGAAAAGCCTGTCAAAAACGCCCAGTAAGTATTAAAAATATAGAAGATCTTGTTGATCGGGTAGAACAATACCTCCAAGAATTAGGCGAAAAAGAAGTTCATGCCGTAAAGGTAGGGGAAAAAGTAATTTCAGAAATTTATAATTTAGATGATGTAGCCTATGTTCGTTTTGCTTCTGTTTATAGATCCTTTAAGGACGTGAACGAATTCATGGTAGAGTTAAAGGAAGTGCTGAAAAATAAAGATGGTACAAAACCCCCCGAGAACTGGCAATAATTTAACTTCTTAAATTAATATATTGTCGCAATTCTTCAGTAGGCCAATATTCTATTGGTTTTAGTTAATTCCTCCAAATTTCACATATCAAGCGCATATTTTTTTCAAAACTATTTTTAAAAGAGGTATTTTAAAAAAGTTTTATGCCTTTTGTGAACTGTTGAATCAGATAAAACAAAATGTTACGATAACCGATCGCACATTTTTTTAATCTCGCTAATTAGAGGCAAATGGATAAAATTTCGTTCAGTGTTGCATTATTTAGTTATCTTGCTGCTTCATTGGGGTATTTTGTCTACTTGGTTTACCGGAGGCCTTTAGTTTCGAGCTTATCAGGTGGTGCGGTAGCTTTGGGTTTGATTTCTCATACTGTTTCTATCGGACTTCACTCGGCTATAACAGGGCATGGTCCTTATACTACTTCTTATGAGATTGCCATGTTTCTTGCTTGGTTCATTGTAGTGATTTACTTTCTAACAGAGTGGAAATATAAAATTAAAGATTTAGGATCCTTTGTTATTCCCTTGGTATTTTTGGTGATGTTGGTGTCTGTTTTCTTGTCAAAGGATGCCGGACTAGTTCCAGAATCAGAGGTACGCTTCTGGTTAACCATGCATAGAACACTTTCTATTATTGGTTATGCGGCATTCTCGATAGCATTTGCGGCCGGCATAATGTATTTAATTCAAGAACATCAGGTTAAATCCAAGAAACTTGGCATTATGTATTTTAGGATGCCGTCATTAGAGGTTTTGGATGACTTGAATTTTAAGGTTATTACTATTGGTTTTCCATTATTCACCTTGGGTTTTATGACTGGCTCTATTTGGAATACAAAAATGGATCAGGCTTTTTTTTCATGGGATTTGGCCAAAACAATGCCCATGGTAATAGTCTGGTTGATTTACGGGCTAGTTTTTTTTGGCAGAATGACAACCGGACTTAGAGGAAAGAAAGCCGCACAATTTGCGATATTAGGTTTTGTTGCGGTAATAGGAACTTTTTTTCTGCATATCTAATAAATGAATTCAGGACCAAATTTGATTTTAGTTGGTGTCAACCACAAGACGACTCCCGTTGAGATTCGAGAAAAACTGGCTTTCACTCAGGTTAAAATTGAAGCCTCTTTGTCGCAACTGGTATCAAGTCCTGAAATTATAGAAAATATAATTTTATCCACCTGTAATCGCGTTGAGATTTATGCCAGAGTCGAAAATACCGACCGAGGCATTCAATTACTTCAGGACTTTATTTGTGATTNTCATGNCATTTCTCGTGGCAACCTCGANCAGTATTTTTATAGTTATTGCGATAATCAGGCCGTAGAACATTTATTTAGGGTCTCATCAAGCCTTGACTCGATGGTTTTGGGTGAAGCTCAAATATTGGGGCAGGTCAAGGATGCATATAGCACTGCCCGGTCATTTAGTTCCACAGGAATGGTCCTAAATCAGTTGTTTGAAAAAGCTTTCAATGTTGCGAAAAAGGTTCGAGAAGAGACGGGAATTTCAGAAAGAGGGGTCTCTATAAGTTCTGCAGCAGTGGANCTTGCTAAAAAGATTTTTGAGGATTTGGAAAATCACTCGGTNATGCTTGTCGGGACGGGGGAAATGGCCGAGCTTGCTGCCAAACATCTCATATCATATGGAGTTAAAACAGTTTATGTGGCGAGTCGTACTTATGAACGTGCTGCTGCTCTAGCAAAATCTTTGAATGGATGTGCTTTGGATTTTGAATCATTCAAAGAGGAGATGCATAGNGCAGATATAATTATTACCTCTACGGCAGCGCCGACTTTTATTGTTAATGANGAAATGATTTCGACAGCAATTCAAAAAAGAAAGAATAAACCTATATTTCTTATCGATATTGCAGTGCCGCGTGACATTGCTCCCGAAGTCAATGAACTTGAAAATGTATATTTATATGATATTGATGATCTTCAAAATGTGGTAAATGCCAATATGGAGGAAAGGCAAAAAGAAGCTGAAAGTGCNATGGAGATCATTAATCAGGAAGTTACCAAGTTCAATTACTGGTTCTCCACGTTAGATGCAATACCAACAATTGTAGAAATGCGTAATCGAGCAGAGGATATGCGGGCTTTTGAAGTTGATAAGACTCTCAAAAATATGGAGCATCTTACATCTGATGATAAAGAGGCGATAAACCAATTGACACAATCTCTTGTAAAAAAAATACTTCATAAACCCACAATTAACTTAAAAAAGAAAACCCAATCCCACGATGGCCATATTTACCTTAAGGCCATTAGAGATTTATTTCATCTGGACGATTGATGGGATCTCGTAATGTAACAATTGGTAGCCGAGGTAGTCCATTAGCACTATGGCAGGCAAATTGGATTAAAGATTTATTGCAGGCTCACCACTCCGACCTTGATGTTGATATCAAAATCATAAAAACCTCCGGTGATAAGATACAAAATATTCCCTTGGCTAAAATAGGTGGAAAAGGACTTTTTGTTAAAGAAATTGAAGAAGGTTTATTAAGGCGTGAAGTAGATTTTGCTGTCCATAGCATGAAAGATATGCCTATTTCTTTTCCTTTGAACCTTTGTATAGCCTGTGTGACAAAGCGTGANAACCCTTTTGATGCCCTAATTTCTAGAAATAATATTAAATTGAATGACCTTCCTAAAGGAGCAAAGATTGGAACGGGAAGTTTGCGGCGAATGTCACAGTTAAAACATTACCGTCCAGATTTTAATTTGTTTCCCCTCAGAGGAAACCTAGAAACAAGGTTGAAAAAACTAAACTCAGAAGGACTTGATGCGATAATTCTTGCTGCTGCTGGTCTGATTCGTTTAGGTTGGGACGAGCAGATAACAGAATTGATCTCACCTNAAATTTTATTGCCTGCAATGGGACAAGGAGCTGTAGGCATAGAAACACGGAAAAATGATGTCGACAATCAAATACTTCTTGCAGATATGGATNATGAAGANACCCATTATACTTTAGATGCGGAGCGNGCGCTGGTCAGTCAATTNCANGGTGGATGTAATGTCCCTATTGGATCTTTTGCCACAATAAAGGATGATNAAATTACTNTAACGGGACTGGTAGCAAGTTTGGATGGTAAAACANTTTATAAGAAGGAGTTAACAGATCTTAAAACAAATGCAATTGCCGTAGGTCGTAAAATAGGGGAGGAGCTGATTGAGATGGGTGCAGACAAGATTATGAAAGAAATTCAATCCATNTGATAACCACATTTAAGAATTTATGATCACCGGGTCGAAGCTATTAAGATGAAGGAGAATTAAGTTAAAGCCAANTTTCTTTTGTNTGCAATCGCTCCAAGGCTAATTCAGTTGCTGCATCCCTGAACACATCATCTTTCCTAATTCTTGAGAATATTTCAATCACATTAGTAGATATCGTATTTAAAATAAGGTTTTCTGTATAGTTTCGAGTATTTTTTATCTTTACTTTACTAGCATAATCCTTATCTTGCATTAATTTTTGTTCTACCGCACAACCAATAACTCCACCCGCATTAACTATAAAATCGGTTAAAGACAAAATATTTCTTCGATGCTTTAAATAATACTCTATAGGCTTGCTAGTCGGTGAATTAGCNCCTTCAAGAATTATGCGACAGTCAATTCGATCGANATTTTTTGCAGTGATGGCATCAGGTCTTGCTGCTGGGATTAAAATATCGCAGGGTGCTTCTAACAACCAATCTAAATTTTTATTTTCGAATATTTTATTAACCGTCTTCGAGTAATTTTTTAATCCGGCTGGCAAATTTCTAATTCNTATCAACTCTCNTATATCTAGCCCTNGTGGATTCCATAAAGCACAATTAATATCTGAAACGCCTACAATTATNGCTCCTTTTTGGNTTAATTTCATGGCTATTGGACAGCCCACATTCCCAAAACCTTGAATGATTATTTTAGAGCCCTTAATTTTAAAGTTNTCCATCTGGTTTTCCATTGTCTGNGCAGCTGCAAATAAGCCATGAGCTGTTAACTCCCAATCATCTATTGGTATTCCGCCTGAGTCAAAGGGTCGTCCAACACCACCCCGATTATGAATAGTCTGTTGTAGTTTTTTAGAATGATGTTCATAAATCATTTGGATATCGTATTCATCTGTACCCATATCCGCAGCGGGAATATAACTTTTAAGAGTAAATAATATTTTGGAAAACTTTTCTATTAATTTGTTTTTTAGATTTCTATCATTATAAAAAGCAGGATCATTAACTATTAACCCTGCTTTTCCTCCTCCGTATGGCAGGCAGGAAGCACTATTTTTTAAGGTCATGACATAAGCTAAACGATTGACTTCATTCAAAGTGATATTTGGTGCTATGCGAATACCACCTAATCCTGGTCCTCTTTTGATATTGTTAATGGAAACAAAACCCCAGATTTTATTCGTTTCAGAATCAAATATTTCGTAGCAGGCCTCCTGTAATCCANTTAAACTTTTGGAAAACCGATCACGATCCAATACTTTCGGTAATTGTCTAATACATAAATTATTCGGGAGAATATTGATTGTCATAGCTTTCTAGGTATTTAGATATAACGATAGGTATTTGATCATGCTAGCTTAAGTATTTCTTAGATTTTTACTTAATACTTACAAAATTTTAGATTCTATAAGTCAAAATACATAAGAGAAGTATTGATAATTACAGATCTTTAAGAATTGGAAGGTTTTGAGAATAAATTATTTTAAAGGTGTGTAATATTTTTAATTTATGAAAATCCACTAATTATATTATATGAATTTCAAAAAAATAAGGGGTTAACCCATTCGAGTTAACCCCTTATTTAATATGGTAGCGGGGGCCGGATTTGAACCGACGACCTTTGGGTTATGAGCCCAACGAGCTACCAGCCTGCTCCACCCCGCATCGAATAGGTACTTATAATTTATGACTAATACTATAAAAAGTAAAGTTGTCAAGTCGAGGACGACTTCGAAATGTAAGTATTCGTAGAATTGAATCCCACTTACAAATGAAATAGATAAACTTTTGGGAAGGACTCAATTGCAATAGAAACAGGCCCTGCCTGAAAGATTTGATCGGTGGCAGAGCCTGTAAATTCTTGAAATTAAAGATTTGCGTTTTTGCGATCCGGATTGCGGAAAAGAGAAGTCTCATTACTTAATTCATCCAGACCAGGAAAAGTTTCGTCCGGATGTATTTTCTTAGCTTTTTCTAAAAGATCTTCTTCTGATTCTTTGTGTTCCTCATTTGGAATACAACAGTCCACCGGACATACTTCCTGGCAGGCTTCTTCCCCATGAAACCCAACACATTCTGTGCACAGATCTGCTTCAATTTCGTAAAAATCTTCGCCTTCGCTGATTGCTGTGTTTGGACATTCTGGTTCACATACTCCACAGTTAATGCATTCGTCAGTGATTAGTGTAGACATCTCTTTTTCCTTCTAATTGGTTAATTAGCAAAAAGTTAATATATAAAAAAAGCGTTAGTGTTCACAATTTATACCAAGGCTATATCTTTCCTAGCCTTGACGAGGTTCTCCAAATTATAGTCAATTAATGAGCAAGTCAAGAGAATTTTTAGCATTCATCCTAAAATGGTTTTATTTTACTACTTATTACTTAAACTCATTATACATGAGTACCTTAAAGATTAAATCATTTTATAAATATCAACGTAAATATAATTTGACACCCTTATTATTAGTTCAATTTGATATCATTCAGTAATGGTAATAAAAAATGTCCTTATATATGTACCTGTGATTTTAATTGTATTTCTCATGCAATCTTTTTTCTGGGTGCCCACATATGAAGAGCAGGCATCAGGAAATTCTTCAAGGCTGGTTAAATATGTTCTAGGGTCAAGCGGCGATGCCCAGATATTGAATCCCATACTAAGCGCAGACACCTCCAGTAGTTCCATTAACGACCTTGTTTTTGATGGTCTCATCGATTTAGATGAAAATCTTAAATATCGACCTCGATTAGCAAAATCTTGGTCCCAATATGAAGAAGTTTATTTGGCTATTAATTTGTCTCGGCCCTTAAGAGGTATGAATATAGCCAAAAATGCAGATGACTGGGCTGCTATGCTTTTAGACGCAATGTCTGAAAATATTGAATGGAAGAACAATCTTCGCTCTATAGAAGTCATTACCGAGGAAACCATTCAAGGGAAGATTGAAAACATTGGTTACACACTAAAACAACCTCCTAGATTAAAATTTAACCTTAATAATATAAACCAGGATTTTTTTAAGCCGATCAAAAAACTTTTAGGTGATAATTACTTCAATCAATTTCCTTTTGAAAAGTTTATAAAAGCAAAAAACCTAAATCAGCAAGCTGATCTCGTAAAACAATATAAAAATATTTTACCTGTCACCGAGCACAATCCCGTTATTATTTTTGATCTCAGAGAAGATGTTATTTTCCATGATGGGCATGGCTTTGATTCTGGTGATGTCTTGTTTACCTACAACTCAATTATTAATCCAAAAGGTACCTCACCGAGAAAATCAGATTATGAACCAGTAAAATCTGCAGAAATAATAGGTCCTTATAAGATCAAGTTTACCTATAAACGCCTGTTCTCACCTGCTTTTGGTTCCTGGACTATGGGAATTTTACCGGAACATCTGTTAAACAAAAATAAACTAAAGCAGGAAGCAATACAGCGAAGCCGGGAACCCGAGCAGTTTATTATGCGGGATAGTAATTTTGGTAGAAACCCAATAGGTACAGGGCCCTATAAATTTGTCGAGTGGACCTCAGATGAAGCTATAAGTCTTGTGCGAAACGAAAACTATTGGGAGGGGCCCCCTGAATTTGAAGAATATATAATGCGGATTATTCCAGATCCGCTGACGCAGGAAATGGAATTTTATACGGGGGCTCTGGATAACTATTCCGTGCAGCCACACCAGGTTTCCCGGTTTTCAAAAGAAAATAAATTTCAGAGCTTTTCAAGTATTGGCTATTTCTATTCATATGTAGGTTATAACATTCGCAATCCACTTTTTGCCGAGGCAGAAATAAGAAATGCCCTTGGCATGGCAATCAATATTGATCCGATTATAAAATTTTTACTTTACGGGGAAGGGGAGAGAGTCACCGGGCCCTACCCAAAAATAACCGAATGGTACGATCCTGATATCAAACCAATACCCTATGATCCGACTGAAGCATTAAGAATTTTGAATAAACATGGCTGGAGGAGAAATGCTGAGGGATGGCTTGAAAAAGAGGGCAAACTCTTCGAATTTAATCTAATTACCAACAGCGGTAATCCTATCCGTAAAAATATACTTACCATAGTCCAGGAAAGCTGGCGCAAGATAGGGGTTAAATGCAATACCCAGTTGTTTGAGTGGGCTGTGTTTTTGAAAGACTTTGTAAACCCGCTAAAATATGATGCGTTGGTTTTGGGCTGGAGTATGGGTGCCGATCCAGACCTTTATCAAATATGGCATTCCAGCCAAGCAGGACCCAACCAACTGAACTTTGTCGGCTACAAAAACCCAGAAGCAGATCGGCTCATAACCCGCATTCGAAAAGAATACGACAGATCTCAACAAGTTAAAATGGCTAGGGAGTTGCATGGATTAATTGCGCGTGATCAACCTTATACATTTTTATACGTTGCAAAATCTACCCAAGTGCTGGATAAAAATATTGTAATCGTTGAAAAAGATGAACAAGGTAATGAAAAATATTCAAAAATCTACCCTACAAAAGATGGACGTATAAAATACTATTTTAATAAATGGAGAAAACTACCAAGGTCGCCTCAGTTTACTCCTGCCGGGTAATAAGATTTTAAAGCCTGATCTATAGATAATAAACAATGATCCAAAAAGAAATTTTTCCGCCTGATTTTTATTTTAAATAATACTAATTAAATTATTGATTTAAAAGGATTAATCTTATTATGAAATCAAATTTTTTACTGTTTTACGATTTATTTTCCTGTTTTTAAACTATTTTAAAACATATTGATATCTTCAATATTTTTATTATTTTTTTAATTATTAGCAATATTTATTAGCAATATAGTATTTAAGAAAAGATAGCAAAGGCTTTGATTATTAAACAGATTTGTTTATAATGCTGAGACCGAAAACCTTTCTATTTGAGATCTAATTATGAGTATTGATGACAAAGAGTTAGAAGAGTTTATGCCTGACCTCGAGTTGGATTGGACCGATGAGGCTCAGACCCGTATGAAAAATGTACCGTTTTTCGTGCGTAAAAGTGTTGTCCGTGGGATTGAGCAATATGCAAAGGATAAAAGCCTTACATTGATCGATGAAGAAGTAGTTTCACGAGCAAGGCAAGAGCGAGAAGGCGCAGCAATGGAGGCCGCAAAGAAAAAGCGTGAAGCAACGCAAGCTGCATCCTCTGACGAAACTCCCACACGTCGTCAATATGTAAGTTTTACTTTTTATAAGCTCGACCCTGCTTTTCGCCGACTTCCAAAGGATGAGCGTGATAAAGGGATTAAAGAGTTTATCGATATTTTAGAAGAATATGATAATTCCTCTGATATGATCCTGCTATGCTACACCATGGTAGGCTTGCGTGGTGACACGGATATAATGACTTGGAGAATCTGTTACAGCATGGAAGAGTTT
>NZYH01000013.1 GCA_002697825.1 Nitrospina sp.
CGTTTCCAGAGGCTGGAAAAATTTTACCTTCCAATTTCTCTTTGACGAAAAAATCGATTTTTCTTGTCGTTTTTCCTCTGCCAGAAATGACAGGTTTCAAAAATTGTAGCTTGGTTTTTAAAATCTGAATATGCTCCCTTTCTTCCTCTACCAAACGCAAAAAAATGTCCTTCACTCTACGATCCGAAACATTTTTCGCTGCTTTTTCATAAAAACCAAGTCCCTCTTTTTCAATAAACAAACTAATTTCAATCGCATCCATACATTGGAAAGACATACCTTGGGAATCTTTATTAAGCTCTGATTCAATTTCGTTTTCTTTCACCAAAGTTTCTCCATAAAAAATGGTGTCCTAATCTATCATACCTTTTAACAATACCCATGAATTAAGAACCTTGAAAAAGAAAAATCAAATTTCTTCAATAAAAATAATATGTTATAGTACGCATCTCAAGTATTCGGATAGTTGCCTCACTCAGAAACCTGACACCGAATTATAATGACAATCACTTGCTATAAATAAAAAGCCGCATAATTTTTAGGGAAAAGCTACACCATTCCCACCAAAAGTTGCCCGGTAAGCATAAATATGCAATCCGTTGAAATTTTCACAGACGGTGGATGTAAGGGAAACCCGGGCCCCGGTGGATATGGATGTATCATAAGGGGAAATGGCAAGGTTTTGGAGCTGAAAGGTTCTAATCCAAAAACTACCAACAATATTATGGAAATGACAGCCGCTATCGTAGCCTTAAAAGAACTAAGCAAACCATATGCGGTAACTCTGACTACCGACTCTCAGTACCTGGTTAAGGGTATGACAGAATGGATTCATGGCTGGATAAAAAAAGGGTGGATAAATGCTTCTCGTCAACCTGTAAAAAACAAAGAACTATGGCAGGAGCTATATCAACTGAGTCAAAAACATAAAATCACTTGGGTATGGGTAAGAGGCCATGACGGCCATCCTGAAAACGAACGTTGTGACCAATTGGCAAACGAAGCCATGTCTAAATTTTAATACAACCTTTCAGATTAATAATCATAACCGCATCTAATATTAAATAAGGAGGCCCAGTGTTCTTGAGCCAAAGACAATTTAATTCTCCTTACAAAAGTTATCAGTTAATTCCACAGGTCTTACTTTTGGGAATATCTTTTCTAATTGCATCGTGCTCCACTAAAGACCCCAATCGAACCACTAACATCTATCAGCAGAAGCCTTATAAATATGGGCAAAAACAAGACAATACATTCGAATACCGAAAAAACAGACTTCAAACCAAAAAACAACCTGAATCGGTTTTAAAAGACCCGCCCATAGATTCAATTGCTGATTTAAAAGGTTTTACAGATGATATGGATTCCGCATCACTTAAACGCGCTATCAACAACCAGTTGGCGGTAATGTTTGAGCAGGATAAGGCTTCGCCGGTGCGTCTAGGGAATTTCACCTTAACCCGCGGTCGGCTCGTAGAAACTTTGCAAGCGTTTCAAAAACTTTTACAAAAAAACCTCCCACAGGAGGAGTTTAATAAAAAAGTTTCCAAAGAGTTTTTGCTATACCGCGTGGGAAAAGGCAAAAGAAAAAAAATGCTATTCACCGGTTATTACCGTCCTGTAATTCCTGCCAGCCCGATTCCAACACCCCGTTACCGTTTTCCAATTTATCAAATGCCAGAAAAAGATTTACAAATGGTGAAAAAGAAATCAGGCATTCGTTTGGTAGGTTCCAAATCAGGGATAACAAAGATTCGTAAAATTCAATCAGGAAAAAACTGGAGAAGTTTAACGCGTGAAGAAATAGACATTAAAGGAGCTCTGGATAAGCATGGACTGGAAGTTGCTTGGTTAGAGAACGAACTAGAACGTTATTTCCTACATATTCAAGGTTCAGGAGTTTTAGAGTACCCTGATGGGAGGCGTCAGGGCGTCCGCTACCAAGGTTCCAATAAATATTCCTATAACGGTATTGGAAAACTTATGATCCGTGATGGTGTTATCACTACCAGTGAGGGCTCCATGCAGGGAATCAAAAAATATTTTGCCCAAAATCCACAGAACATCCCCAAATACCTCAATCAGAATAAACGTTATATCTTTTTTACGCTTAGTGATGAAGGTGCCATCGGTTCAGGGGGTGGAGAACTGGTAGGGGGAAGGTCCATTGCTACAGACAAATCAATCTATCCGGCTGGCGGCTTGGTTTTTATCAAAGTAAGACAACCGGTTCTAGATTCAAATTACAAAATTAAATCGTGGAAACCGATTTCCCGATTTGTAATTGATCAAGATACCGGAAGTGCTATTCGCGGAAACGCACGAGCCGATCTCTATTTTGGGACAGGTAAGGAGGCAGGAGCGAAAGCCGGCCGCTACCATGAAAAGGGAGAAGTCTATTACCTCATTAAAAAAAGCTGATTAAGCCTCATTGAACAAAGACACAAGACGATTGTCAATAAAATCCATTCTTTCATCCGAAACCATAAGCTGTTCTTTTTCAGGATCTCCCCTTACCGAAGAGTAATCGAGATTGGCAGGATTTCTTTTTATCATACAGGCGAAAGTAATAGTCTCTGGTTTTTCTTCCACCTCCAGATAATCAACTGCTCGAATAAATGAATGCCCCGTAGTCACGATATCATCCACAATCAGCCAATGCATATCTGCAGGATAAACAGGTGCTTGGTTTTGCGCATAGTCCAATCTTTTTTTTGGCATAATGTGAAAAGGTAGATTCATCAGCTTGGAAAGTTGATGACCAATACGAATACCTTGTGTCTCGCAGCCAACTACCACATCGAATTTGTTATGTTGTTTTTGCCAATCTAAAAGCTTCTTAAGTAAGACTTCACAATAAGCCTCGTTCATTGCATCCGAAAGATCGCCATATTCATAGGTATAAGACGATTTGACGCCCGAACTGAGAGTAAAATCTCCCTTATGAATTATTCTTGAAAACACGCTCAAAAACTCCTATATAGTTAAATTTTTATATCTAATATATCTGCAGTTTTTTTATTTTTCAGGCCAACCGTATTTTCCAACCAGTGGAACAAATTTACAATCGCAAATTGCTTTTTTGATGACACGGTCGCCCTTTTTTGTCAAAACCATCAGCTTTTGTTTGTGCTCATCCCCTGTCGGTGCCACCAGCCTCCCGCCTTCGCCCAATTGCTTGATTAAAGCTTCGGGAATTTCTTTTGCAGATGCAGTGACCATGATTGCATTAAAAGGTGCTTGATCAGGCCAACCATACGTACCATCAAACATCTTAAAAACAATATTGGCATATCCCAGCCCCTCAAGAATATTCTGGGCTTTGCGAGACAAAACATTGATCCTTTCAATTGTAAAAACTTGCGCAGCTAGCTCGGCCATTACGGCTGTCTGATAACCCGATCCTGTACCTATTTCCAATACCCGCTCACCACCTTTTAGACCCAAAGCCTCGGTCATAGCCGCCACTATATAGGGTTGAGAAATAGTTTGGTTTTCACCAATAGGTAATGGCGTGTCCCCATAAGCACGATGTTGAAGTGAATCCAAAGCAAATAAATGCCGCGGCACCCTAGTCATCACTTCTAGCAGACGCAAATCTCTTATACCGCGGTCGCCCAACTGCTCCTCCACCATTCTGCGACGCTGTCCTGCATGCAAATGGATCGCTTCAGGGTTCACTCGNNTCATAATAATAANNAAATATTTATTTAAATATTATGAGCGGTTCGCTCTTTGAAATTCAATTTATAGGATGGATGTTGTCCAAATCTTCAATTTCNCGTCCGGANACCTGNAATGAAACATAGTCTAGATCAGGCAANGCGTCCAGCATTTTAGGGTTTTGATAAAAAACCCATTCCCAACGATCCTTCCGCTCATCATATTTCAAAAGATATATATTATCGTCGTCGGCTTTAATCTTGAAATANCGAGACCCTTCTCCGTACCACCGGTCTAAAATTTCCTCTACTTTGTAACGACTGTTACTTAGAGAGAAGGCTACCGGTCTTTCACTTCGTTTTGAGGATGTGTAACACTCTACCTTTAACATAATGGCATGTTATGATTTTCAACATGAATTGTAAACTCTTTTCTCTTCCTCAAAAACACCCCTAAAATAGATGCCAATATCCAAATTTATTTAAAGACAAAAACCTTTAAAGCCTAGTTAGNTAAATGAATATTAACAATAGCTATAAAAAAAATTAGGATAAAACTTTTGGGCCGTTTGTTGCTCTTTATTGATTCTGATAAAGCAAATTGGCGATTGTCGATACACAGATAAAACTAATNATTGTTACTTTGACTATGGAAATCTGCTTTAAGATTGGCTAACTAGAAACTATCAANGCAATTTAAAAATAAGGAACCGNGTTANAGGTTTGAATCATTACCCTTTCACATTAACACTATTATTTTCATTTCAACTTTCTATTCGGGTGGGAAAAGCTATTTCTTAGAGGACTTGTTTAGCTCTTTTAAAACTGCTTCGGTCTCTGCTTCCACTTCTTCTCGTTTTCGCCATTCCCAAACCTTTAAATGCGCACCCATATAATAGGTATGGTCAAGCAATGATTCTCCATCCATAACACCCCAACGACCATCCTCTGGGTCTGTTAAGACTTCGTAAATTGGATTTTCTACAGAGGTATAAAGTAGCTCAAGATCGGATGAGGTGATCTTTTGTCCCAGCAAAATCTTTACAGANNTATCATCGATTTCATAATCNGTCTGAATTTCCTTTAAAGCTTCCTCTTTTGACTTACCTTTATTAATGACTTCTTGCCATTTTTCCTCAATGGCTTTATTACGTTTAGCAAAGGGATAGTGTGTATAACCAAGACTTTTACCTATATGGAAATCTACATCTGGAAAATAAAGATAGGACCAATCTTCGAAATCTACTTCCACNCCATCAGAAACACCCAACTTTTTAGCTTTATCAGGAGAATTGACTAGCATCTGGTTATANACTTTAACAAANTCTTTAATGGTTTCAAAAACCACCGCGTGAAAAAAGGAATTCATCCGATACCAGTTATTGGTAGAGTTCTGGCTATTCATCAGTTTTCTTAGCATCAGCATAAGTGTCTCGACGTCTGCAAATTGATGNGAAATGGGGAAAATAGTTTTTAAAAACTGAGATGGTTTTGCATCATCAGATGATTCTATATTCTCCTCTAACTGGTTTTTTACAAATTCCAGGGAATGCTTCACCAAATTTTCATGGTTTAGCTTACGCTGGTAGTCCATATATTGCTTCAACTCATCATTGTCACTCTCTTTAGAGCTTTTAGGTTTGTTCTGGGTAATGTCCAACGCAAAAGCTAACATAAAGAATCTCTTCCAAAAAGTTTTTGAAGGCAATACAAATAAAATTCGCAGGTTTTAAGATAATTTAAATTACTTCCTCTGTCAAACGAGGCTCTCTCCGGGGTGGGCTTTAGCTATATCCTTAATTGGATAAGCAAACTCGATAAGGTAAATTTTTACCTTTTAAAATGGTCGTTCCAAAAATTTTTAATACGTTTAAGATGCGAAAAAAAACCTTTCGTCTCCACATAGGCGGAATAGTGGGCAGTTGACAAGAATGTTGGGGTCTGCTAGCGTAAATCTAGTCGTTTAAACTATTTAAAAATCTTTTTGGGTTGCAATAAGACGTATGCCTTGGGACGATTTACACGAATCAAAAGAACCGGAAGATAGGTTTAAAAATAGAGGAGGTCAAGGAGGTGGCGGGCAAGGTGGCGGACCACCCAGACCCCCTTTCGAAATCCCTCAGATAAAAGTGCCTCAATTCAAACCTTCCATGTTGATTGGCATAATCCTACTTTTACTTGTGGTCTGGATTATCCCTGGCACATTCTATTTTGTCGAACCTGATGAAGAAGGAGTAGTGACGACATTTGGGAAATTTACCCGTACCACTTCACCGGGATTGCATTTTAAATTTCCTTCTCCTATAGAACACGCTGCCACCCCAAAAATCACACAAGTAAGGCGCGCAGAAATTGGTTTCCGTGCAGCACAAGGACGGCCTAATCAAAAAGTACCTGCAGAAGCATTAATGTTAACCGGTGACCAGAACATCGTTGATATTAATTTCGTTGTTCAATACCGCATAATGGACTCGGTGCAATATCTATTTAATGTCCGTCGTCCTCACAAACTGATTCGTGATTCAGCAGAAACTGTAATTCGTGGCATCACGGGCAGCAAAAAAATTGATGAGGCTCTGACCACAGGCAAGGCAGAAATACAAGTTCTGGCAAAGGATCAAATTCAAGCCCTGCTCGACAAATACAAATCAGGCCTGCAGGTAGTAACTATTCAACTTCAAGATGTGCATCCACCCGAGCAGGTGGCCGACTCATTCAAGGATGTTGTCCGGGCTAGAGAAGATAAAGAGAGAATGATCAACGAAGCTCAAGGTTATCGAAATGCAGTTATTCCCGAAGCTCGCGGACAGGCTGCGCAAATAGTTCGGGTCTCAGAGGGCTATAGGGAAGAAAAGATTAAAAGAGCAGAGGGTGATGCCAAACGATTTCTTCAACAATATGCGGAGTACAAAAAAGCTCCCGATATTACCCGCAAGAGGATTTATTTGGAAACCATGGAAGAAATCCTGCCTGATATAAATAAGGTTGTTATGGAAAACAAAAAAGGCGGTAGTGGAGTTCTGCCAATTCTTCCTTTAGGCAAGAACTCAATATTGGGAGGTAATAAATAATAGCTATGAAACAAAACTCTTTTATAATTGCCGGCGTCATTGCTATCATCATCCTGTCATCGTCTATGTTTACGGTACACATGACGCAAAGTGTGATTGTACTGGAGCTTCAGAAACCTAAAGAAATTATCACCGAGCCAGGACTTTATTTTAAAATTCCATTTTTCCAAAGAGTTAAATATTTTCCTAACCAATTACTGGATAATGATTCTTCACCTGCAGAGGTAATCACCAAAGACAAGAAAAATTTATTGATTGATAATTTCACGATGTTTCGTATTACCGATCCTTTGAAATTTCTGGAAACGGTTCGTGGAGAGCAAGGAGCACGCGCAAGATTAGACGATATTGTTTATTCTGAACTGCGTGTTGAAATCGGTCAACATAACCTGACAAGTATTGTTACAGGAACCCGCGATGCCATCATGGACAAGGTGACCAAGGAAGCAAATATAAAAGCCGCAGAATATGGTCTTGAAGTCGTTGAAGTTAGAATTAAGCGTACCGATCTTCCTCCTGAAATTGCTAATTCCATATTTAATCGAATGCGGACAGAACGCGAAAGAATCGCTATGGAATACCGATCCGAGGGTAAAGAAGAAGCCACTAAAATTCGGGCCGAAACGGATAAAGAAAAAACCATTCTCGTTGCTGAAGCCTACAAGCAAGAACAAGCCATTCGGGGTGAAGGAGATGGAATGGCTACAAAAATTTACGCCGATGCTTTTAATAAAGACCCCAAGTTCTATTCCTTTATGAGATCTATGGAAGCTTATAAAAAATCTTTAAAAACTGATACCACTCTCCTAATGTCTGAGGATTCTGATTTTCTGGGATTCCTTAATAAGTCCAAATAACCTGCTACCCCATACTGGGGTGGAAAAAAAACCAAGAACCACTTATTATAGCAGTGAGACTCTTTTTCGATAAGGTCGCATGAGAATAATCATTGTTGGNGCNGGGATAGTCGGNTTTAACCTTGCNCAAGAACTATCACAAGAAGGTCACGATGTNGCCATCGTGGATCAAGATCCNGATTGCACAAGACGAATCTCAGACACCCTTGATGTGATGGTTGTCCAAGGTAANGCNTGNTTACCTAGCGTATTNGTNAAAGCTGGTATTAAATCNACTGAAATGTTGATTGCCGTNACCGAAAANGATGAAATNAACCTNCTTNCNTGTTTTCTTGCCTCTCGTTTNGAAGTNCCTAANCGGTTTGCCAGACTGCGTGATATGGAATTCACCACCAAAGATGCGGTACTTTCTCCACAAAATCTGTTTGTCGATCAGGCAATCAACCCACCGCAGATCATGGTCGAAACTATACTCAAGTTTTTGGAAACTCCAGGTGTTGTCAATGTTGCCGAATTTGCGGATGGAGATGTCCTTTTGCGTGAATTTGATGTTCCGGAAAATGCACCTATTTCCGGAAAATCTATTCAAGACATCCGCAGCATTACACTGATGGATTCGTTTCTAATTGTTGCCATTGTTCGGAANGGAGTTTTAGTAATCCCTAAGGACGAAGATATTATTCATGCTGGNGACAGATTTTACACTTTGGTTGACAAAGAATTTCTTCCTTTTTTACTCCCTATGCTNAATAAAACTTTAGANGAAGTGGAAAAAATAATAATCTATGGTGCTACCCCAATGGCCTTGCACCTTGCTAAAGCNATGGAAGAGGAAGCTCNCGATGTGCGAATNATTGAACCTTCCAGAGATAAGGCTCATNTTGCTGCAGATGCTCTGAAAAGAACCGTAGTTATGCACGGCAGCGGAACTGATATGGACCTNTTCAATGAAATTAATATGAAAGAAGCAGATTTTTTCCTAGCTCTTTCTGACGATGATGAAAATAATATCCTCTCAGCTTTGTTGGCAAAAAAATATGGTGCCAAGCGGGCTCTGGTAATTACCAACGACCCAGAATATTTGCCTATCCTAGATTCCATAGGTATCGACATTACTATCAATCCACGCCTGATAACTGTCAGTGCAATATTGAAGCATTTAAGAAAAGGTCGCGTGATGTCTGTTTTTAAATTGATAGAAGATGCCGAGGTCATGGAAATTGGTGTGGAACCAGACTCTTCAATTGTTGATAAGCAGATTTCGAAAATAAAATTCCCAAAAGAAGCCATTATTGGTGCCATTCTCAGGAAAGGGGATATGCTCATTCCGACAGATGAAATTATCCTGGAAGCCGGCGACTCGGTAATTTTGGTTGCACTACCTGGTGCAATTGAAAAAATTGAAAAACTTTTTGACCGCAAGCGTTCCTTTCTTCCCTTCCAATGAATATCCAGGCAATATTAAATGTTGTTGGGGTCATGCTTATTCTTCTTTCCGGTCTTCTTCTGGCTCCACTTGGAGTTTCGTTTTACTACGGCGACCTCCCTCTCGAAGGTTATATCTCAGAAACTTCTGCATTCTGCATTACCTGTACTATTTGTCTTTTAACAGGTCTAATATTGTGGAAATTGTTTCCGTCCGGCATTGAGAAATTAAGGGACCGGGAAGGTTTCGCTATTGTGGCTACATCGTGGATGGTTATGTCAGCCTTTGGAGCATTTCCCCTTTACCTTACCGGAATTTGTCCAAATTATATTGATGCATTATTCGAAAGTACCAGTGGTTTCACCACCACGGGAGCATCAATCCTAGTCAATATTGATTCAGTGTCCCATGGAATTCTTTTTTGGAGAAACTTGATGCAATGGGTCGGCGGGATGGGAATCATATTGCTTTCTCTAGCAATTTTTCCGATGTTAGGAATCGGTAGTTTTCATTTATTCAAAGCAGAAATTCCTGGTGGCTCCACCGTGGAACAAATGCAACCGCGGCTAGCGGAAACCGCAAAAATTCTTTGGAAGACTTATCTCGCTTTAACTGTAATTGAAATTACTGCCCTGCTTTTTGCTGGATTAGACTTATTCGATGCCGTTTGCCATACATTTTCTACCGTGGCGACAGGCGGATTTTCCCCACATAATGGCAGTGTTGGTGTATTCGACAATATCTATATTGAGGCAATAATTATTTTATTCATGTTTTTCGGCGGAATCAATTTTGCCCTGCATTCTCAAATTGTGCGAGGAAACTTCGCAGGAGCCTTAAAAAACCCAGAGTTTCGTAGCTATTGTTCTATTTTGATCATTGGCATTCTACTCGTAACCTGGGGACTCACTAGGGTATCTCCCGATGGACATGCGGGGGAAGCATTTAGAAATGCCGCATTTACGGTAGTATCCATACAAACTACCACTGGTTTTGTTACCGATGATTTTAATTTATGGCCAGAATATTTAAAACTTTTGATTCTGGGCATTATGATGGTTGGAGGTTGCTCAGGTTCTACCAGTGGGTCATTCAAAATAATTCGATTCATCATCCTTATAAAAATAATTTTAAGGGAGCTCGCAAAATTGGTCCATCCGCGGGCCATTTTTCATGTGAAAGTAGGTGAAAAGACCATTAGTCCTGACGACCTTTCCAATGTAGCTGCCTTGACATTTTTGTTCATAGGAATTTCCGCCCTTAGTGCCATGATGTTGTCATTCATGGGGGTTGATTTGACAACGGCAATCTCTGCATCCATTGCTTCTCTTTTTAATATCGGCCCTGGCCTTGGGGCAGTTGGAGCCATGGGAAATTACGCCACTATTCCAGCTATGGGAAAGGGAATTCTTATTTCGTGTATGCTACTCGGAAGACTGGAAATTTATGGTATTTTACTCCTAATCCTACCCATAGCTTGGCGAAAATAAGATTTGATTTTGTAAAAGCAATAAATTAAAATTTCGCCCACTTACCGAATTTAATAACCTTTGATCAGAGTGCTTATAAATATTTGTCGCATTGTAATTCAAACCTGATCTTTTAAGGAATTATAAGAATATGGAAACCAAACCTCTAAAAATTACCGAGTTGGTACTTAGAGACGCCCACCAATCGCTTCTTGCGACTAGAATGAAAACAGAAGATATGCTGCCCATTGCGGAAAAACTCGACAAAGTTGGATTTTTCTCTCTAGAAATGTGGGGCGGTGCCACCTTTGATACATGTATTCGTTTCTTAAATGAAGACCCTTGGGAAAGAGCACGAGCGCTGAAGAAAAAAATGCCNAANACCCCTTTTCAAATGTTGTTNCGGGGTCAGAACGCTGTNGGTTACCGGCATTATGCAGACGATGTAGTTGANAGGTTTGTAAAACAATCGGTNGAAGTTGGAATAAATATTTTTAGAATCTTCGATGCCCTTAATGATTTCCGCAATATAGAAACTGCGATAAAAACAGTTCAAAAATGCGGGGAAACTGTTGAGGGTTGCATTAGTTACACCGTGAGTCCGGTCCACAACCTAGAGCTTTATGTGAAAATGGGTAAGGACCTTGAAAGTATGGGGGCAGACATCCTTTGTATAAAAGACATGGCAGGACTTTTGACACCAGATGTCACAAAAAACCTCATCACGGAATTGAAAAAAAATATCAAACTTCCCATTCATTTGCACACGCACGCAACAACCGGACTTGTCGGAATGAACATGCAATGTGCTATCGAGGCAGATGTCGACATGATCGATACAGCCATTTCCACCTTGTCTATGGGAACATCGCACTATGCGACTGAATGTATTGTAGCGGCGTTAAAAGGAACACCTAGGGACACTGGTTTGGATTTAAACCTACTTGAAGAAATCAATGACTACTTTAAAGAGGTCAAGAAAAATTATTCCGAATTTGAAAGTGATTTTAAAGGGGTGGATGTAAATATCCTTAAATCACAAATTCCAGGCGGTATGATTTCAAATATGGAGAGCCAGCTAAAGGAACAAAATGCTATTGAAAAACTCGGAGAGGTTTTGAAAGAAGTTCCTCGAGTTAGAAAAGATATGGGTTATCCACCCTTAGTCACCCCAACAAGTCAGATTGTTGGCTCACAAGCAACGCTTAATGTCTTGACCGGTGAGCGCTATAAAATTATAACTAAAGAAACACGGCAATGCGTAATGGGTAATTACGGTAAGTTACCAGCAGCCATTGACGAGGAACTATTAAAAAAGGTTGCAGGCGACAAAAAAGTTACAGACTGTCGGCCAGCTGATTTGTTGGAACCGGAATGGGACGGTGTATGCAAAGATCTCGGAGATAAATATACTAGCGAAGAAGACCGGTTGACCTATGCTCTATTCGAAAAAGTTGCACTAAAGTTTTTTGAAACACGAGGAAAACCTTTACCAGCTAAACCGAAAACAGCGAAATCAATACCTAATAATAAGCCAGCAGAACAGTTACCTGCGGTAACGCAAAGTGGGTCTTCGATTTACCAAGTGCGAGTAAATGGAAAAGATTTCACTGTAGAAGTAGCCATGGGAGGATCAGGTACAATGGCCCCTGCGCCTACACCAACTGCTGCACCACCGGCTAGCCCCGCTCCTCCAAGTGGAGGTGGGTCTCCGCTCACAGCACCATTACCAGGGTCTATTTTCACCTTAAAATGTAATGTCGGCGACATAGTTAACGAAGGTGATACCGTTTTAGTAATGGAATCGATGAAAATGGAAAGTGAGGTTAAGGCCCATCAGTCGGGTACCATTCAATCGATTCTTGTTAAAGAAGGCGATAATGTGCAAACTGGCGATCAATTGGTAACCATCGGCTAATGGAATTTAGTTTCAGTTCATCCGCATTAAAAATAGCAAATTCAACTGCATTCTCCAGTCTGGAGAGTGGCGATGTCATAATGTTGGGCGTTGCTTGTGTTCTAATCTACCTTGCCATATGGAAAAAGTTTGAACCTCTTTTGCTTCTTCCCATGGGTTTCGGTTGCCTTCTTGCAAACATCCCCATGAGCATGATGGCAAGTACAGACACCGGCGGCCTATTAAACTTTTTCTATCAGGGTATAAAACATGAGGTATTGCCCCCCCTTATATTTATGGGAGTGGGCGCGTTGACTGATTTTGGTCCCTTGTTAGCTAACCCGAGCACCTTTCTGCTTGGAGCCGCAGCTCAAATTGGTGTATACACGACACTTGTTGGCGCTGTGTTTCTGGGGTTTAATATGCAAGAAGCAAGTGCTATCGGAATCATTGGTGGTGCCGATGGACCCACGTCGATTTTTTTAGCTAGCAAACTTGCACCCCACCTGCTTGCTCCTATAGCTGTGGCAGCGTATTCATATATGTCGTTGGTCCCCTTGATCCAACCACCAATCATGAAGCTGCTTACTACTGAAAAAGAGCGGAAAATCAAGATGGAACAGTTAAAACCAATTTCACAAACGGTGAAAATTGTTTTCCCGGTAACTGTAACCATCGTCTGTTGCCTCATGTTACCAGGAGTAACTCCATTACTTGGAATGTTAATGCTAGGCAATCTATTTCGTGAATCAGGAGTCACCGCTCGCCTTCATGAAACTGCAGAAACTCATTTAATAAATATTGTTACAATTCTTCTTGCGCTCGCTGTGGGTTCATCCATGACAGCGCAATCGTTTTTACAATGGCAGACCATCAAGATAATTGTATTAGGGTTGTTGGCCTTCACATTTGCAACTGCTGGAGGAGTGATTTTCGGTAAATTAATGTGTAAATTTACAGGGGGTAAGGTTAATCCTTTGATTGGTTCTGCGGGAGTCTCAGCAGTTCCCATGGCTGCCCGGGTTTCTCAAAAAGTGGGATCAGAGGCTGACTCTTCCAACTTCTTATTGATGCACGCAATGGGGCCGAATGTAGCAGGCGTGATAGGTAGTGCCGTGGCTGCTGGCGTATTCCTTTCGCTTTTTGGAGATGTTAGCACTGGTTTAGATAGCCACGCAGCTCTAGCTCCCGTCATCGGGAATCCGGAACCAGGAATACGAGCTATTGCAACGGTTGTGGATGTAATAAAACAATAAAGGAAATTTAAAATGGAAGTCAGTGTTTCAGCAGCCGTGAATGTCTCTATTCTTGCGTTGTCCGTTATTTTTACGGTGTTGATCGTTCTTATTTTCACAATTAAAATTTTGGTAAAACTAGTCCCCTATAAGGCACCTACGGTTCCGCCAGCCAGAGCTGTATCTGCTGGAAATTCAACTGGGCAAGACGATCAAGTCGCCGCAATCACAGCTACCCTGGCAGCCCATATGCAAAAAAGACCTGACGAGTTCAGGATAGTCAATATACAAACGCATTAATCTATTTGACCAGATTTGTAATCGAAAAAACTTAAATCACTCATCATCCTCTGAGTTTGAGGAAATATCTGAAGGCTTATCATTATTTTTAATTTGGGGTAAGGAATCGAGAATTTCAACAGGGGCTTCTAAAATTCCCTGAAAAATTCCCATCACTTTTTTACCTAAAGAGGTAAAGGGAATCGCCGAAATGTCTGGGTCGTAAAAATCTCCTTTAACCTTATAATACGTTTTCAAAAAGCTCTTCTCATCTCCGCCAGTTATAATTTTGCCAACAACTGGAATTTTGGTCAGCAGCCTATCCAGCTCAGCAAGAGGAGCAACTCCCACCACCGTATCCATTTGCTTTTTACCTAAATTAAAAGCTCCAACTATGGTTGTTCTGCGTTCATTGGTTTCTAATACAAGATTTTCTGTTTGAAAAATTCCATTCTTAGGAACAAAGTCACCTGATAGTTGCTTGAATGCAAAAGGGCTGCCTTTATCTTCTTTTTCAGACAATGAACTGGTATCTGGACCAAAAAGCTTATCGACTCCTTGCTTAAGCTTTTTCTTATTCATATTGCCAGATTGGATATTCAGAGAAATTTTTCCCCTTAATGAATCACATATTTCAGTCCAATTTTTTCCTTTTCCCTTTATATTGGCATAAAATTTTTTAACATCCCCACTTAATCCTTCCTTAAAAATATCACCAAAAAGGCTAAATACGTTTTCCGTTTTTACATTCTTTGCAGCTATTTTTACACCAAAGGTATTGACTCCCTTCTCATCAACGCTAAAATTTCCAGTGCTTTTTACTAATGGGTTTGTTCCAACGTTCCAATCTGAAAGTTCCAGATTCTTATCCTTTAGAGAAATTTTTCCTTTAACATTATTTAACTGCAACATTCGGAAATGTAATTGTTTCACATCAAAAAGGATCTGACCTTTAGCCTTCCTGAAAAAATCTGTCTTAGTAAAAAGGTCTAACACCTTTGCATCTTTTTGCCGCGATTCATCCATTAATGCATTGATATCTAGTTTTTTTCCTGTAAGGATGATCTCCAAATTAGGGACATCACTCCTCTCATAAATGCCACTAAAATCAAATTTACTGTCAGCCAAAGCAACACTCGCTGATCTAATATCAAATCTATTTTCTTTAAAACGTACCTTAGCATTAAGAGTGAGATCGGAAGATATTTTTTCAGGCTTAATCTTTAAATTAACAAAGTTTACTTTCCCTTCAAATTTAGAATCTTCTAGCTTATTCAGGTTTCCTTCTCCATAAATAGCAAAATCTATATGACCATCTGTTGTCCAAGATTTGGAAAACTGATGCGAAGCATCAGCCTTAAAATCATGCGATTCTATATCGACAACAAAATTCGGGTTGTCCAAATCAGGGATCTTAATCGAGCCCGAAACTTTGTTACCACCTAATTCATATATAAAATTATCAATATCTAACCCATCTTTTTTAGAGAAGGATCCTTTAGCTCTATACTGGTTGAGTATGTTTTCCTTTTTTTGAACCAAACCAGGAATTTTATAGTTCGTATTTATCAAATTTGCTTGTTGCTCAAATTTAATATTTTCAGGAGTCCCATTAATATTCATTGTAATATTTGCAGGACCTGAAAAATTAAAATTATTAAAAATTGGCACATCTTTTAAATCCGTTTGTAAAAACTCAGGGAACTTTAGGTGTAAGGAAAATTCTGGGTTTGATAGGTTCGCGAGATCAATTTTGCCATCTATGAACAAAGAGGAATCTCCATATCGACCGGTAACATTTTCTAAACGAATTTTTTTCTCATCGTAGTAGATCTTTCCTTTTAAACCTTTTAATCCTTGAAATCGATCCTGATATTTTATCGATAGGTTTTTTAGTTCAACCTCGCCCCACTCTTTTTCTGTCTCTGGTTTTTCAGGGTTTTGCTCAAAACGATATTTGATCAATACACTTCCGGAATTAAAATTAAGTCCTTCCTGCAATTCCAAAATCCTGCTATCAGAGTCATCTTCCATGATCAAATGCAAGTCACTGGAATTTAAATGATATAGNACGGTTGCCCTNTCCNTTAATTCTCCATTACTGTAACCCAACTCTCCGTTCAAATCGGTAAACTTNCTATTTGAAAAATTTCCAGAAAGGTTTTTATATTGCAGAATACTTACCCATGGCTCACTAATTCTTTGAGCCATTTNGGGAGTATGNTTGTAAATAATTTTTCCATTCAGGTTTTCAATTCTAGATTTAAAACCTTTTTCTTCTAGGGANACAGACCGGAANAAAATTTCACCTGCTACCGTCAGCTTATTAAAACCTTNGAGTGGTCCTTTGACAGCCAACCTTAAATCCGCCGAACCTTTTAAATCNGAATACATAGATAATGTTTCATGAATAGGTTCCTTTTTAAATATCTCTTTCAGCGTAAGGTGAAATTGTGCCATATCCACCGTATTTTCTAAAGACAGGTCGGCGACAGGATGAATCAAAAAATTNTCGACGGNCCCGGTTAAATTANTAAAAGATTGGCTTTTANAATCGGCTTTTTGAATATGGAAACTACTATTACCATTATGCACCTTAAAAGTTCCCGTAACTTTTTCAAGTGAAGGAAGCGGACTCTGCCAGTCCACTTTTTTCATTTCGATCTCGGCAGAGATCTTTTTTCCATTTACAGGTTTTGATATTTCCTTAAGTTCATTAAGTTTTCCATCAAATTTAAATGCATTAAATTTAACCGANCCATTTTTGAATATTTTTTGAATTTCAGAATGATATGTCTTAGGAAAAAACTTTATAGGTAGATAGTCACTACTTCTATTCACCTTAAAAAAATTCGTTTGNANATTTATGAAAATATCGGGATCTTGTGAGAAGATTTTTTTTAGGGATCCACTTGCATTAAATTGAAACGGGCCTGTTTCTGCTTTTAATTCCTCGAAATTAATAAAATCTTTACCCGTGGAAAGTTTAAACTTGATCCCGCCCCGATTAGGAGCGTCCGCATTCCTAATTGCAGCCGTTATTTTTGGGTTATCCGAGGTATATTTCATAACCCCTTCGGTTTTGAANACTCCTCCTAAATTTCCTGAAAAACTTGATTCAATCGACAACCAACTATCAATAAGATTGGTTCCTAAGAATTTTTTTAAATAAGGTTGGAACGGGGAGAGATTCAGTGAGTTTAAAAGGATATCCCCACCAATTGAGATATCTTTGAAACGATTTTTTTCGTAAAAATTATCGAAAGCTCCAATAATCTGAAAGGTAGTAGGCGGACCATTGNTAGGAACTTCTCCTTTCAAGATAAATTGAAAGGGAATTTTTAGAAGGTTTTTTTGAATAGAAAAGTGGACATGATCGACTTTGAAATTAAGCGGCCTATCATTTGGTTGGTCTAAATAATCCAGAAAATGTATGGAACCATCTTCCACCATAATCTGATTCATCAAGCTTACTTTCAACACTTTTAATATTCTACTGTCTGTAGGCTGCGAGATCCATTTCTGAATATCTCCCAAACTAAATTTNCCTCTCGTATTTCGGACAACTCTAAGCGATGACCCNAANATTATGATCTGTTTAATTTCAACTCTTTTCTCTAGAAGTGGAAGGAGTTTGACGACAACTTTTACCCCACGCGCCGTTAATTCCGGCTCNGAATCCCAACGAGATTTGACAGAAACATCTTTAAGAAGAATATTAAGTCCGTTAACAAAATCNACCTCTGCGTCGCCAATAGCAACTTCTCGTCCTGTAAATTCCTCTATCTTATCTATGGCAAGTTTTTTTATTTCTCCCAGNTTTTGAAGCTGNTAATAGGCCAGAGAAAAAATAGAAAACACGANAATAATCGAAAGGAGGAAAAAATATAAAATTATCCTTTTTTTTGAAATCGGCATATAGAGGATGGGTGAAAAAAGGTTACAATAACCTGAATTGGCTCTGTAGAGGAACAAGCCATAAGATTAAAAAATGGAAATGAATTGCCAAGGCCTTTTGGCAAAATAAAACCATTATTTTCATCAAGTTATAGATTATTTAAAGCCTCGAGTCTATAAAATTCCAACGCTTTAAAAATCTTCTGTAATAGACAATATTTTTCTCAAATATGAAATCATTCGATAGCTCCACTATTTATGGACTCAATCCGGTATTCGAAGCTCTAAAAGCTCGTAAGCGTCGCTGCTATAAACTCATCATTGAGCATGGAAAAACTCAGGTTCGCTTGCAATCATTGATTGAATTAGCNCATAAAAATAAAGTTCCCATTGAGACTATTCCCAAAACAGATTTTCAAAAAAAATACCGCAATCAAAACCATCAGGGGGTGGTGGGGGTTTTTGCAATCATTCAAACTTTGGAACTAGAAGAACTCATCAAGCTTGCTTTTAAAAAGTCCCGTTTACCAATTCTTGTTGCTGTTGATAGCATTCAAGATCCTCAAAATCTAGGGGCCATGATACGATCCGCTGAAACATTGGGAATCCAAGGAATGATTCTTCCTAAAAATCGTACGTCAACTCTAAATGAAACTGTCGCGAAATGCTCTTCGGGCGCCATTGAACATCTTCCAATTTCAGGAACCACAAACTTAGTTCGCGGAATGGAGAAATTAAAAGAAGCTGGCTTTTGGATTGCCGGGATAATTCCAGATGGAGACATGCCCTGCNATAAGTATAAATTTNACGCGCCAACGGTTTTAATAATAGGAGGAGAACAAAAAGGAATTCGCCCTTTATTAAAAAAATCCTGTGACACCACCCTGAGTATACCTATGNAAGGCTCATTAGGATCCTTGAATGCGTCGGCTGCAGCCGCGGTGATTTTTTACGAGACGTTGCGTCAGAAAAATTTAGGCAGTTAATTATTGCAAAATTACAACCAAATATGAAACCAAGAATTCTACGGATACCGTTTTATGTCAAACGCCTGACGGAATTTAGAAAGTTAGAACGGATCTGAATCAAGGAGAGAAGTATCGAAAATTAGATTCGATTATAGGACCTCATGCGACGCATGGCTGCCTTTCTTTTCTTCTTAGCTTCTTTCTGTTTACGCTTTTTCTTGACAGAGGGTTTTTCGTAGAAACGACGACGCTTCAATTCTTTTAATAACCCTTCTTTTGTCATTTGCCTTTTAAGGACTTTTAACGCTTTTTCAACTTGATTTTGGTAAACTGTTACTTCCAAAAACCTTTGCCTCCTAGTTNAATGAATGGAACAAACGCATAGATATTTNNAGGGATATCNATTANCTAAGATATTCCCCCACAAAAAACAAAATTAATACCCTGCTTTAGCATGAAGCTTGAAATTATCAACAAAAACACTTGTAAAGTCAATAGCTGAAAATGATGAAATCAAACTCTGTCACACAAACTATTCGAATGTTTCTTGCCCTATCTTTTTTATTCTGGTTGTTGCTATTCGCTAAGAAAGGCCAAACCGAAGAGTTTGCGGTTCCAAACTCAGGTTCTCCCTATNTAAATTTAGGNGACCTGCAAACTGGGCAAATTCTNCATCTACCAACTGGCCTGACCGTCAATTTCTCACAGATGATGGATTCTGTTGCAACATCTCGAGTGATTTATATTGGAGAAACACACGATAATATTGAAGCACATAAAGTACAACTGCAAATTATTAAAAGATTATCCGAGCAGTTTCCGGTGGCGATTGGATTAGAAATGTTCCGCCGCTCCGCNCAGGTAAAACTTGATCAATGGAATGCGGGCAAGCTCTCTGTNAAAGAGCTTAAGAAACTCTTCCATACAAACTGGGGCCCNGGTTATAAACTTTATCAGCCTATTTTTGATTTTGCNCATACTNTCAAATTACCTTTGATCGGANTAAAATCAACGCGTGAAGTTGAAAACAGTTTTCGTTCCGGTGACCCAGCACCAGATGGTACATTTTATCCTGAACTAAATGAACANGATCCCTACCACCGGGCCTTTGCCATGGCCGCTTTTGGAGGACACCGTGGGACAAATAAAGCACTGGAAAAACCATATCGNATGTTACTTCTATGGGAAGAAACAATGGCGCACACCGTTTCNCAATTTTTAATGAACCCAAAATATANAGAGACCAAACTGATCGTTTTGAGCGGCGGCTTTCATGTGCAATATGGGTTTGGCATCCCCAAACGTGCCTTTCGCNGGTTACCGCACTCCTATTCTATTATTCAACCCACTGTGACTGATGTGCCAGAAGAATTAAAAGACCGCGAGATGGAAGTAGAAAAAGTATCCATACCGCTTTATGCAGCCGACTACGCCTGGAAAGTTGCATACAAAGTTCCCGACAATGTGCGACTGGGTGTGAGATTGGCAAAAAAAAAGGANGGCATAATGGTAATAGAAGTGATGGAAANCACCAATGCCAAAAGAGCAGGAATGTTGGAAGNTGACGTATTAATTCGTATGGATGGTCAAAAACTTTCCAGCGTTGAAGAGGTTTTGGAACAAATACAAAACAAAAACTTTACCGACCTTTCTATCTTCAACGTACTCCGCGATGGAAGGGAATTGCAGATTAAAGTAAAATTTAGAGAGTAAAANACAAAGGATTTTGTCTATNCTTTGGCCAAGATCGTAGTTTAATTATTTTAGGTCATAGATCAATATCAAAAGATTTAAATTCTTGTTTTGCNTTCGACCTGTCGATATCTAGGGAGGTAACCTTAGCAGCAGGTGTTCCTTGATGGCACCATGATATAAAATTTTCGAGCTGTGCTTTTTCACCTTGAGCATGGATTTCAACAGTACCATCTGGCCGATTCTTTACCCAACCAGTTAAACCTAGCTCCTCGGCTTTTTCTTTAGTACCTGCACGAAACCAAACACCTTGAACCTGACCNTGCACCGTGATATGGACAACTTCTATCATTTTCAGCAATCAGCTTTCTTTCCTGAAGGCATCGTCAAATAAATGCTGTACTTCACGGTATACTTTGAACTTACTGCCATCACTAATTTTCTCTCCAAATTTACCAAGATCGCGCATGATACGCTGAAACTCTTGCGTGTGGCCTTTGAAGTTATCGATTAGTGGACGAAAATATTGTTGTTCGTCTTCATCCAGACGGTCACAAATTATTCGAAGCCGAGCTTTTAAAGGTTCAAAATCTTTTTCCATTATATAATTTTCTATAGCTCCTACCGATGGGTTAAGCTTATCATTTAAAGGTACTTAAATTTTANCAAAAGTAATGTGTTTTAAGGTTAGTAAAAACTTTTTTTCTCCTTTGGAACCAATTGCATGAACATCCACCACATCTTTTTAATCAAAAATCAAAGGTTCCATAGCAAAAAAGGCTATTGCTTTTCTGCACACCTCGATAAAAAAGTCGTTTAATCGACCTATTCAGCTACAAAAGTCTCAAACAATATAAAAAAATGAGGACATAAATACAATCCTCTAAAAATTTTTATAAATTATCANTTGGTTTTAAGGNTTATCCGCTAAAAAAACGTTCATTGACTTTTCATTTTCCCAGATTTAAAGCTCGCAACTCTTCTGGATAGCTGTAATAAAATCGTTTTAATTGTCGCTGAGTGGTTCGAATTTTCCGGTGATTTCTCTGGGTGANATATAAATCTTGAGCAACTTGCATATGATGAATGGCTTTACCTCCCTCTTGCAAATGACCATAAGCGATCCCCAGNTTATAATGCGTTTCTGCAGATTTAGGATTNAGGCTTAAAGCGTCTTGGTAAGCCTTCACCTCTTCTTCGTGCCGACCAAGCTTTAGATATGCCAGGCCTAACTCAAAATACGAAAGAAAATCCAATGGGTCCTGTCGTATAACTTCTTTTTGAACTTTAATTTCTCTTTGCCCTGCTTTGCGGAAAGCTTTAAAATCTGTTTCCCCTCCCCAAACAGGAACCACAGAAATCAAGAATAGAAGAAGAAAAAGATAAAAATTTACCCGAAAACAAGAACCTCTCTTGTTTTCNGAGGAAACATCTAACAGAATGGGCTGAAATAAATTATTGGTCATCTGTTTAATGTAACACTTTTCTTTTGAGGCTAAAATGCATTATAGGAAGTTTGGTAATACAGATTGGCAAGTATCAGAAATTGGATTGGGCACCTGGCAATTAGGAGCCGACTGGGGAAATGTTGACGATNCCACTNCAGAAAAAGTTCTGGCCGCTGCAGTAGATTCTGGNGTNAATTTTTTTGATACTGCCGATTGTTATGGAGTAGGACTTTCTGAAAANCGATTAGGAAATTTCTTTAAAAATTCTTCTGAAAAANTTTATATCGCTACTAAACTCGGGAGGTTCCCAACACCAGGTGGCCTGGAGAATTTTTCGATCCAACAATTTCGTCACCATACTGAAGAATCTCTAAAAAGACTCAGGGTTAATTCCCTCGATCTAACACAGGTTCATTGCCCGCCAACTGAAATAATTAAACAAGGAGAAGTATTTGATTGGCTGCGTATTTTAAAAAAAGAAGGCAAAATTAAAGAATTTGGNTTCAGTGTAGAATCTATGGAAGAGGCAGAACTTTGTCTTGAACAAGACGGAGTCGCATCACTACAAATAATTTTTAATGTTTTACGTCAGAAACCGATCGAGGCCATATTTAAGTTGGCTCTGGAAAAAAAAGTAGCTCTCATTGTCCGGCTTCCACTTGCATCGGGCTTACTTTGCGGGAATTTTAGTAAAACNACNACTTTCCCTATCAGTGATCACCGCAACTANAATAGAGATGGAGAACATTTCAATATCGGAGAAACCTTTTCCGGACTTTCTTTTGAGAAAGGAATTGAACTTGTTGAACAGTTAGAAGCTATGACCCCAAAAGAAAAACCTTTGTCTTTAAACGCTTTAAGATGGATTTTGGATTTTGAAGCCGTTTCCGTGGTGATACCAGGGTCAAAAACACCGGAACAGGTTCTACGCAACTCTAGTGCCAGCGATTTACCTAGTTTAAATCCCTCTTTGCATAAGACTCTANAACATTTTTATAAACAACAGGTCGCATCAGCTATACGTGGTAAATATTAATTTTTCAGACCCTATTTAAAAAAGGATATTTGTCTNCATTTGTAGACACCTATCCTTTTCANATTTATTTTTATTNTTACCTAAACTTATATTNAGATAAAAAGACATTTTTATTTATTGTTTAAACCTGAACCTGATACAATAAATCCNGATAAGGGGAAGCTTACAATAAGTAAACATAAACGAATTATCTCACAAATCAACCAATCCTTTTTTAAGAACAAATTGATAAAAGAAACCTATCAAGTAAAAGAAATTGAACTCACGCCAAACCCGCGAGCGGTTAAATTTATTTTAAACCAGANCGTTTTGGATTCTGGTTCAAAAACAATTGAAGTNGGCGGNTATTTGGATTCAGATACTTTTNCCACAAATATTTTTGCCCTGGAAATTGTCGATCTTGTCTATTGCCGCGAAAACTTTGTCTCTATTACCCTTCAATCGCCTGACCTATGGGTAATATTCAAAGATAAAATCAAGAATATCATNGAAGCAGATTTACAAAAATATGAAGAGGGAGATGACGAAGTTTCATCTTCGATACTCGATGACTTTGATAAGGAAAAATATCCACAGCTCTCTGATGACGAAAAAGTCATCATTGTAGAAGCCGTTTTAGACTCATCTATCCGACCTGCATTAGCGAACGACGGTGGCGGNCTTGAAGTAATTGAAGTGGACGGNTCTATNGTTCGAATTCGTTATCAAGGTGCCTGTGGTGGNTGCCCCAGCTCTACGGGAGGTACTTTNCGCGCTATAGAAAATCACCTTAAATTCCAACTCGATCCGGAAATTAAAGTGCATACCTATGCTTAATTTGCTTGGTCTTTGAAATTACGGTNGATTTGTTGCCTNCCCCCGTCCCTGTTGGGGACATTTTTTTTATCNAACAAAAAAAATCATATCAGAGCTTAGTTTACTCCTCGGGCAACTCCTGTCGATTTTCCTGAGACCCCTCCTATAATACTGGCGTCAAAATTTCTACCTATGGTTGAATCATGTGCATCGCCAATGAATTCCATTGGGAAACCGGTACCACTAGATTCAACATATACCACCCCCCAGAAATCTAATTGGGATAAATTGTCGAATTTACTAATTCCTTTAACGACAGTAGCGGTTCTTGGGTCTACATTTATTCCAACTGCTCTTATATTTCCAAATTGGCCTGTATCCTGGGTAACAATTAAATGTGTTCTAGTATTTTTAATCGCTGTAGTAAGCGTTGAGTGGGAATTGTTAGCAACAAAAATTCGGTGGGTTTCACCAGCATCAATGGTAAAAATAAGTGAGCGGCCAGCAGAACTNTCTGGGACTGTTGACATGCCAACTACTTCTAGACCTACACCGATTTGGGTGAGGGCTGAATCTAGCGAGGGATGACTCACCGAGATAAAGGTGTAGCTGTTATTGGGGACCGCTTGAGCATAAGGGGATATTACTACCCGTGCTTTGGACGTTGTTGCGGGCACCTGCGCATCTGCATGACTAGCAAACAAAAATAGTAGCAATAATATGCCTGCAAAACTCTTCCAAAATATTTTTTGGAACATAATTCTATTAGTATCCATATCTAGTTCACTCCGCTAACAGGTACAGTATTATCCATATTGGGTGTGGCTCCACTATCATGCATGTCACCAATAAACTCCATTGCAAATCCCGTTGTATTGGCTTCAATCACAACTGCACCCCAAAAATTTAACATAGTGACATCTCTAAAACCCGACCTGGATGGTTCATGGATCTCAGGATTGCTNGAAATAGGGTCTATTCTAATATGCCCATGTTGAAAATCAGTGGTCCCAATAATGAAGGCAGCAGTGGGTATTTTNGTGGCTGAAAGTAACGGATGATTGGTTCTGGCAATAAATATTCTCTTTGTTTCTCGTGAAGAAATCGTAAATGTCAAAGCAGTACCGAATGTGGATTTATCACTTTGTATAGCATTGACCACTAGCCCAATTTGGTCCGCTAAACCTTCTAGGGAGGAATGAGTGACTGAGAGGAAGGTATAACTTCTTGGATCCGATTGCCAATATCCGGAAATCACCCTGCTTTTGTTCTCAAATGCCCATACCGAATTAAAATTGATGGACCAAAAAGAGCCTAATAGGACCCCAAAAAATATATAAAGGAATTTATTTGTCTTCATTTTATTGTAATCAATAATCAGTTAATGCTTATTGAAAAATACTGAAACTCTTAACAGTAAAAACTAATTGACTCCACTCACTCCCGNAATATTATCCATAGAGGGTGTTGCCGCACTATCCTGCATATCTCCAATGAACTCCATTGCAAAACCCGTGGTATTCGACTCAATGACAACCGCTCCCCAAAAACTAAGCATCGTAACATCTCTAAACCCTTCAACAGAGATTTCCGGGTTACTGGCTACGGGGGCGATATGAACAAAACCGTGCTGATAATTTGCAGCTCCTGTAATCAATTCGACACCTGTTAAATTGCTATTGTTACTGTTAAGAGAAGGGTGCCCCCTTCGAGTAATAAAAATTCGTTTTGTAACACCCTGATNAATAGTAAATGTTTTCGCAGAACCAAATAGTATNCCCCTGTTTGTTATTGCTTTAACTTCAACACCTATTTGGGGAGCCAAACCATCAAGGGACGGATGAGTCGCCGCAATGAAGGAATAAGAAGAACCATCAGACTGCCAATAAGGCACGATCACTCGATGGGCGTTNCGCTCATCAATCGAAGCACGCACCTGGTTTTGAATTGAAATTCTGAAATTTGATGCCGTAAGAGCGGTATTATTATGAGTTTTCCGATTATCTGCGGCACGAGGNTGNCCCTCTGCAATACCTGTTGCACCTCCATTGAAAGTCACATCGGGGTTCGAAAAGTATTGAATCCCTGTGCAACTTCCACTGCATGAACTACGGTAAGCCATAATGGTATAAAATTTTCTTGTGTTATCCACATAACCAAAATTATAGGTAAAAGGTTGACCTTCTGGGCCGACTAGTGCTTCGTCTCGNTCATGTTGTGCACCCATATTGTGTCCAATTTCGTGCGCGAAGGTATAATTCGAAAAACAATTACTCGCAGTTGTACCAAATGCGGCAGACTGAAACGCATTACTCACAGTCGTCATTAAATATGCCAAGCCACAAAATTTACCATCTCCCTTTATAATCACATGCACTAGATCTGCAGCATGCTGTTCTCTCAATTCATGCAGACCCGGNATTCCACCATCTTTAGCTGCTGCTAAAATGCATGAAAAACTAAAGGCACATCCGGCTTCTGAGTAAGTTATTTGTTGTTTATGAACCACATTNATAATATGCGCAATACCACTATTTGCATAAGCCTCATTGGTTGCAGACTCTTCCACTTCAATCAGGCTGTCCATGACGGAACTGTTNCCTCCCACTGCAGCTAGGGCCTCCGGGGTGTAGACAACTAACACGTCAACCACACTGCCATCATCAGACGCGGCAATAGAATTAAACTGGACAACGTTAGAAGAGCCCGAAGGAATAGGAGCACTAAGAGTATCTGAGCCACTAGTAGTTCCATTAAGAGGTTCAGAACCANCCGTCGCATTCCCNATATACAAAGCCCCCTGTGCATCATAACCAAATCCTATCTTGGAAGAATCTGGGGGCAGATCTTTGTCATTGGTTAAGAATGAAGAAGTAGTTGCCTCTTCAATTTTCGTCATTTTATCTTCANCAGGTAATGAGGAAGGACTAGGTNTCAAATTTGGAACTAGAGGCTCACTGAGNGGAGGAAATTTAGAGGGATCTATTTCATANACCACATGAATCCCGTCGGTAATGTGGCGTATCTGATAAGTAAAATTGGGTTTTGATANCATTCCATAGACCTCGCCATCTTTTACCACCAGGGTCACCGTTCCAAATGGAACGTTTTTTAACTTTCCATACCAGGAATAACTACCCGATCGGTTTTTCTTTATTTTATAAATCAGAACCGAGAACTCTATCGATTTAAAAATATTTAAAATCAAACGAATTTCATCGCCAGGCTCTGCAATAAAATTTTCTTTAGGGTTGAGTAACAGACTCGAATCTATCTTCACAAAGCGCGAACGAACAATAGTTGGGGCTTGTCTAGCTTCGATATCATCCGTGTTTTCCGCAGAGAAAAAGAGATAAGGTGGTAAAAGGTCNGGAGAATCTTCTTCCATTGCGTCTACTTTCAAAACAAACGTGTTCACTANAAACAAACTTATTAANNAAATAAGATTTATTATTAAAAACCCACTTAAACGNAGCCTATTTGACAAGGTTTAATGTCCTCAAGAGGTAAAAAACAAGTTNNAGTCAAAAATTNAATGTTTTTTTCATACAAAANCGCCTCTCCTTATCGGCTAAAATACNAATTTCTAAAGGGTTTACAGAGCATAGGATTGAAAAAACTAATAAATTCGACTAGATTCTTAAATGGTGACANCAGGATTTAGGAGAGATAAGCTCTGCGNGAANACTTCTAATCTATTTTCGACATATGGAAAAAAGAGACACAACATTTTTCACCTTGGTTCATTTTACCGGTGACGCTACTCTTACCTATGAGGAAATAAAAAAGGCTCACCTTGATAATGGTCAACCTGAAATTGGCTTTCATTACATTATTGATTCTCAGGGGCAGATTTTAATGGGNAGACACGNATCAAAAATAGGAGCTCATTATCCAGAATTCGATGAAACAAGTTTAGGAATATGTGTGATTGGTTCCAGGCATGATTTNGANGACTCTCAATCCATTGCATTAACTCTATTATTGGAAAACCTAAAAGCTGAATTCCCCGAGATTGAAAAAGTAAAATATATTTACAAGGAAAATTAAATCAATATTGTCTTCCAAATAAATCTCTTTTTTTCTTGTCACTATTCTAGTTTATCAATTCATAATATATCCCCTTAACAAGGATAAAAAATGACTTCGGATCAAGAGCCGTTAATTTACAAAAATTTTTCCCAAAAGAAAAACTGCTAAAAGCTGATCTCTTCTTGCTTGCGAAAAACTAATGCAACTTTTTTTTGCAAACAAAACCTGACATAATGAAAATATGAAAAAAATTATTATCATTGGAGGCGGAATCGCGGGTTTGGCAGCTGCGTTTCGTATTCAACGTGAAATCAAAGAGGGTGNCAATNTAGAATGTATCTTGCTTGAGGGTAGTAACCATTTCGGCGGTAAAATCTCTACAGAAAAATTAGATGGATTCATCATCGAACGCGGTCCCGATTCATTCATATCGCAAAAACCGGCGGCAATCCAGTTATGNAAGCAGCTCGGCTTAGAAGATCGCCTCACTGGCACCAATCCAGGTGCACCTAGTACTTTTGTTTATACGGGTGGTAAATTGGTGACCATGCCAGATGGGTTAAGTTTGATGATCCCAACAAAATTTTTACCCTTTGCGCTGACCCCTTTATTCAGCTTACCGGGGAAAATCCGTATGGCTTTCGATCTGTTAATTCCGAAAAAGCAAGATAATGGGGATGAAAGTTTGGCTTCTTTCGTACGGCGAAGAATGGGCGAAGAAGCGCTCAACAAAATGGCAGAACCTATGCTCGCAGGCATATATGCCAGTGACCCNGANAAAATGAGTATTNCCAGCACTTTCCCTATGTTTGTGGAAACAGAAAAGAAATACCGATCGCTCATTCTCGGAATGCTAGCCCGCAAAAAAGCCATGCTTATGAATGCTGTNAAACGCCCNTCCAGTTCTTACTCCTTATTCATGACTTTAAAAGATGGTCTTGGAGAAATGGTCGATGCTGTTATAAAAAAATCACCCGATATTCAATTTAAATCTGGTACCAAAGTTGTGGGCATTGAGANNAATAAAGAGAAATGGCATTTGAAACTTGATGATGGATCGGAGAATCAAGTGGATGCCGTTATCGTTGCTACACCAGGAACTGTCACGGCAAAACTTTTGCAAAATATAACTCCAGATTCAGCAGAATTGTTAAACAGTATTCATTACGTTTCTACTGCAACGGTAACCTTAGGATATAAAAAGGAAGGATTTTCTCACTCTTTGGATGGATTCGGATTTGTCGTGCCAAAGGCTGAGGGATGCAGTATTCTAGCCTGTACTTGGACTTCTTCTAAATTTCCCCATCGTGCTCCGAAAGACTATGTAATGCTGCGCTGTTATGTGGGNGGGGCACTTCAGGAAGAGATCGCAGAAAAAGATACNGAAACTTTGGAGNCCCTGGTACGACAAGATTTACAGCAAATAATGGGTATTACAGAAACCCCGATNTTCTGCAAGGTATTTAAAAATANCAAATCGAATGTTCAATATCATGTAAACCACTCCCAGAAAATTGACTCAATAATGGAGGATTTGAAAAATTATCCAGGATTATTTCTGGCAGGTAGTGCTTATAGAGGAATTGGTATCCCGGACTGCATTCAAAATGGCAACCTGGCAGCAGAGTCTGCACTAAAATTTGTTAACGGGAAATCCCCATAATCGGTTTAGCATCTAATATCTCGATCATTTTAAAAATAATAAAAGGAGCAAATTATGAAATGGGTTTCTGCGCTATCAAAACAAGCAGATATTGATACAGCAGTCCAAGAGGCTACCGAAGAAATTATTCGACAATTAGAAGGCGAAGAGGCTGATTTGACAATAATATTCATTGCTCCTCAATACAAAGATTTTTATGACAAGGTACCTGAACTAATTAACCGATACCTAAAGCCGGGGGTGCTATTTGGGTGTTCGGGAGGCGGTATTATTGGTAATGGAGAGGAGGTCGAACAACAGGCTGCATTCAGTATAACCTGTGCCAAAATGCCGGGTGTAAAAATCCAACCCTTTTATTCTGAGACAAAAAAACTGCCTGATCAAGATACTTCTCCCTCTGTTTGGCGTGATTGGTTAAATGTAAAGATTGAAGNCCAGCCGCATTTTATTTTCCTCGCGGACCCTTTTTCTTTTCGAGGTGAAGAGTTTCTTGCCGGGGTTGACTTTGCATATCCAAATAGCAAAAAGGTGGGAGGACTGGCTAGCGGTGCTCAGGCATTAGGTGGAAACGCTCTTTACCTGGCAGACAAAATCTACGANAACGGTTTGATCGGTATTGCCCTGAGCGGCGATATAGAATTAGATACTATCGTGGCACAGGGGTGCCGCCCTATTGGCAAACCCATGAAAATTACAGAATGTCAGGACACGTTGCTAAAGGAAATTGACGGAAAACCTACATTAGAGGTATTACAGGCCCTCAATGAAACCCTCTCTGATTCCGACAAAAAGCTTTTGCAAACTTCCCTGTTTCTGGGAATCGAAATGAACCCCATGAAAGATGATCCAAAACAAGGAGATTTTCTCATTCGAAATCTGATGGGGGTCGACCGGGAATCGGGAGCACTTGCTATCGGCGCACTTCTAAGGACGGGACAACTCGTCCAATTTCATCTTCGCGACAAAAAAATGTCAGCTGAAGATTTNGATGTCATGCTCACCAGATACCAGTCTTTAGGCCAGACTGAAAATGCCAGAGGTGCATTATTATTTTCCTGCCTTGGAAGAGGGAAATACCTTTACGGAGAAGCAAACCACGATACAAACATGTTTCGCAACAAACTTGGGGAAATTCCTTTAGGAGGATTTTTCTGTAATGGCGAAATAGGTCCTGTAGGAAGTACCACGTTCTTGCATGGCTACACTAGTTCTTTTGGTATCTTTAGGAAATCAAATCGAACCTAGCATATAGAAAGGAAAAAATATGACCGTCGAAGTAAGTGTCTCAACAACCCCTAACGAAAATGCAATGAAGTACACGCTGANTTGTAATGCAATTGAATCTGGACATAAAACGTATGCCAGTGCCGAAGCGGCTGAAGAATCTCCCGTTGCAAAAGCGTTATTTGCTATTGATGGAGTAACTCAGGTATTTTTAATGGCAGATTTTATTTCTGTCACAAAAAAACCTGAAGCTAAGTGGAGTAGTCTAGANGCACCAATTATGGATGCAATAAAATCTGCTTACTGAATAAATCGAGTGAAAATTACAATACTGGGCTCGGGCACNGCAGTGCCCTCTTTACAGCGAAACTCCTCTGGTTTCCTTATTCAANACGAAAAGGTNAATACCCTNCTTGATTTCGGTTACGGAAACCTGAAGCAACTTCTAAACCTAGGAATCACCTATCACGATATTGATCGCATTTTCTTTACGCATAATCATCCTGACCATATGTGCGATCTCATTCCTTTTTTGTTCGGTTCGCGTTATCAACTAGATGCTCGGCAAAAAGACCTAGAAATTATTGCTGGTCCAGGATTCAAGGATTTTTTTGGCAAACTTATGCTGGCTTTCAAGCACTGGTTAAAGCCCACAGAATACAAATTGAAAATCATAGAAATTGATGAAGAAACTAAAGAATTCGGNACAATGAAAGTTAAAGCAGGAAAAGTTAAACATATTGCAATGAGTAGGGGATTTCGCTTTACCAACGAAAAGGGTAAATCAGTTGCATTTTCAGGCGATACCGATTATTGCNAAGGCATGATNGAATTAGGGCGAGAAGCAGATTTGATGATTTTGGAATGTGCCTGGCCTGACAAAGAAAAAACGGATGGCCATTTAGGACCCACTCTAGCAGGAAAATTGGCTGCAGAAGCGAATTGCAAAAAACTATGCCTAACTCACTTTTATCCACCTTGTGATTTACAAAATATCCGTCAAATCATCGAGCAAAGATATAAGGGCGAATTGTTATTGGCACGCGACCTAATGCAATTTCATCTATAAGGGAAATTGGAAGTTATTTTTTTCCTTCGCGGCGATCTTCAATAAAATCCACCGTGAACATAAAAAGCTTGATCAGCCCTATCATCGCAAACACNCCAAGAAGTAGCTGTAGCAAAGGAGGTATNCTAATNAGAAAACGTTCTATCNCTATAAAAATGGATTCCAAAATAATTTCCTAAAAGGTTGTTTGTTTTCGGGTCAGCATACCCAAGCATCAACTTATTCGCAATGCCTACTTAAGAATTAAAATCCCACCTTT
>NZYH01000014.1 GCA_002697825.1 Nitrospina sp.
GTTCTATATTTCCTTTTCCGGCTCGGTAACCTTTAAAAAAGCAGATGAACTGCGTGATGTCGCAAAAAATGTTCCTGCCGACCGTTTATTTGCAGAAACTGACTGCCCTTACCTCACACCTGTTCCGCATCGCGGTAAGCGCAATGAACCTGCATATGTAAATTTTACAGTAGCAAAACTAGCAGAAATTCGTGGATTAAAAATCGAAGACGTTGAACGCACCATGGCTCTTAATTTTTTCGAATTGTTTGGCATTGGTGAACAAGCAAAAACAGGAACCGTCTCTTACAAAATTCGTAATTCACTTTATCTCAACCTAACACAACGTTGCACTGCCGATTGTGTGTTCTGCACCAGGCTCACCAAACCCGTTGTCCAGGGCTACAGCCTAAAACTAGACCGGGAACCCACTGCTAAGGAAGTCTGGGAATCAATCGATGATCCAAAAAATTATGACGAGGTTGTTTTTTGTGGGTTTGGCGAACCTACCCTCAGACTGGATGTCATTAAAGAGGTCTCTAAAAAGATCAAGGATTCTGGTGGACGAGTGAGACTCAATACCAACGGTCATGGAAACGTGATCAATAAGCGCAATATTTTACCTGAGNTATCAGGCNTANTAGATGAAGTTTCTGTAAGNCTCAATGCTGATTCNTCNGAAGCATACGATGAGATCTGTAANCCCTTACCCAAGTTTCGAAATGGTATTTACGANAAAATAAAAGAGTTTATTGAAGAAGCAAAAAAACATATCCCNGANGTACAAGCTTCTATTGTCACGCACCAAAAAGATGTTGACGAGGNTCAATGCGAAACTATGGTCAAGGAAAATTTCGGAGTAAAATACAGAGCGCGAAGATACAACATAGTAGGTTAGCGAGACAATAAGTCCGAAGATAAAAAGACAAGGTCAAAAACACTATTACAGAAGGCACCAAGGAAGNTACTTATTATATTAACACTAAAATATAACAGAGATAATGGATGACAAAGGAATTTCAANTGATTCGAANGAAAATAGTNNATCCTCTNCACAAAGAGGTCTCGGGTGGGTTTCACTGGGCGCANTTCTGGCAGGATTAAGTGTCATGCTGGGTGCGTTTGGCGCACATTCATTGAAAGCACGNTTGACCGAGAAAAAGCTAGCAACGTTTCACACTGCAACCGATTATCTTGGTTATCATGCCTTAGCNCTAATTGCCATTGGCATCTTAATTTCAATTCTTAACGAAAAGATCGAACCAAAACTTCAAAGATCCGCACGTTGGATAAGCTCAGGGATACTATTATTCAGTGGAAGCCTATACGTACTCACCTTCGATGGCCCACGTATTTTCGGACCTATTACTCCTTTAGGTGGTCTCTGTTTTATGATTGGATGGTTGACTCTAGCTATCAGCCTACTAAAATACTCAAAGANCTCATAAAAAAGGTNTGGGTTGCTAATCCAAACCTTTTAAATTTTTTATTTTGGAAATTCGCTAGGAGCCTTCACATGCTGCCAACCTTCGCCTTCTAAAGTTCGAAGCATTGCGATAAGGTCTTTCTTTTCTGATGCTGTTAGCTCAAGAGGAATAATTTGGTTATCCAAAAAGGGATTTTCCACAGTCCCTTTATTATAGTGTTCNACGACTTGTTCCAATGTTGCAAATCTTCCATCATGCATGTATGGAGCAGTCTTGGTAATCTCCCTAAGTGTCGGGGTTTTAAATGCTCCTATNTCTTTTTCATTTTTGCTTACACGGTAACGCCCTAAATCTAAAGTATCAGAAGAATCCCAACCGATCCCTATATTGTGGAACTTTTCATCAGAAAAATTTGTTCCCATATGACAAAGATTGCATCTTGCTTTACCAAAAAATAATTTTTTACCTCTCTTTGCTGAATCTGAAACTGCATCTTGGTCGCCATCATAGTCAAAGCGATCAAAAGGGCTATTACCAGAAATCAGAGTCCTCTGAAATGAAGCAATAGCTCTTCCTACATTCTCTTTCGTTAAGTTATCTACTCCATAAATATCATTAAATAANTTTTTATAGCCTTGAATACTATTTATCTTAGCAATCAGTTCGTCATGACTTACAAACCCATGTTCAATGAGATTAGCAAATGGCCCTATTGATTGATCTTCCAAAGTAGCCGCACGGCCATCCCAGAATTGTGCTTTGCTAAAACCACGGTTTATAGCAGTTGGTGCACTTCTACCCCCTTGCAGATGGTGAATACCTGATGAAACCGGCTGCCCATCAGTAAAAGCCAATGCCGGAATATGACAACTTGCGCATGCAATCGTATTGTTAGCAGAAAGACGTTTATCGAAAAAAAGTAGTCGACCTAGTTCAACTTTTTCTTTAGTCATTGGGTTATCTTTAGGAACTTTAAAAGCTTCTTCATCAAGACCTAAAGGTATTTTCAATTCGTAGGCTTCAACTTGGGGAACCAGCTTCACTCCACCGATTAAGAAAAAAAGACCAGCAAGCACCACTGGCATACCTATTTGCCATATTTTTCTTTTTTTTATTTTCACAATTCTATCCTCCAAATGCTCCAAATGAGAAAACATTGTCGATTATTAAAGAAAGTTAATCAGGTTATCCACTCAGACCGTAATCTGAAAGAGAAATTATTATCATTATAATTTTCTAATGGCAACTACCCATACCCCGTTTTTCTAAATACTTTTGATGATAATCTTCAGCAGGATAATATTTCGATGCAGTGGTAATTTCCGTAACGATAGGACTTGGAAATCGTTTGGCATTTTTTTCTTTAGACTGCTTTGCCGCCTTCTCCTGAGTAGGGTCATTATAATAAATTGCAGATCTATATTGCGTGCCTATATCTGGCCCTTGCCTGTTTAATGTTGTTGGATCATGACAGCCCCAGAAGACATCAATTAACTCATCGTAGGATACTGTCGAGGGGTCGAACTCAACCCACACAACCTCAGCATGCCCGGTATTACCCGTACAAACTTGCTCGTACGTCGGATTTTCGGTCGCGCCACCTGTATAACCTACCGAAGTTTTAGCAACGCCCTTAACCTTGCCAAAAGTTAGCTCCACACCCCAAAAACATCCTGCNCCAAAAATTGCTGTGGCCATAACCTTTCCTTAAAACCCTATAGGGTTTGTCCTGCAGAGAGTTTATAAAACCGAANACGAATAAATTTTACAAAAAACAACAATATTTTTCTGTAAAGATTCGGTAAAGAATTTTTAAAAGTACACCTTAATAATTAACAGCCCTTTGTATTACTNAATACAATTATTTAGTTAATTGATTGGATAGTAATACTTTTTAGCTTCTACTTGTTATTTCAATCAGGTGATATCCAAATTGAGTTTTAACTGGTCCATGTACCTCACCAACCGCATCATTGAACACAACGGTATCAAACTCNGGCACCATTTGACCTGGGCCGAACTCACCTAGGCNTCCACCTTCNCTNCCAGAGGGGCAATCAGAATGTTCTTTGGCCATCTCTCCAAAATCAGCACCTTCCTGAATTTTATTTTTTAAGTCCACACAAGCTTCTTCTGTCTTAACAAGAATATGTCGAGCACTTGCTCTAGCCATTGATTCTTCCTTTCTTCTTTAAGGGTACGTTGTAAAATTTAAAGTAGAGGCCTAATATTAATAACCCCATTAATAANAAAACTGAAAAATGTGGNAAATATTTAACNGAATACCAAGACGGAGANAATTGNATCACTCCTTTTATCTCNCTGGAATAATGTTTTAACATTTCNCCATATTCTACCATCAGGCGAACGGGAAAACGATCCTCATCGAAATTGGAGTTTCGCTGAACCGTCACCTCAAANGTTTTTTTCTCGTCACCTCTTAAAGTAAACCCCATAATTCCATTAAAGTTTACCGCAACCATTCCTGGCGGAAGTAACAACATCATTCTAATATTTTTTAAAGAATCAGATTGATTCTTTAAAAATATTTTTAAAACAGACGTTGCTGATCCACCTGAGGAATCAATACCACCCACCACTTCCGATTGCAGTAGCTCTTTAAAATAAAAAGAGTCCGTATGCAAAACCGTTTTAGTATCACCTGCTGCAAGTTGGTCTTTATAGTTCACCATTGCGGTAATGGGNTAATTACCAACCCTAAGAACCGGCGGGTGNTTNTCATTTTCAAGGGTAATGCTCTGCCCAGGACGAAGTTCGCGAATTGTGGTCATCATAGACATTGAGTGGTGAAAATGAAACATGGGATGGATATGAAAAAGAGCTTTCGAGCTGTTATTTTTCAACGTTAATGCCAAGGCTACTTGGCCTTTTTCGTTCACATCACTATCTATGGACAAATCAATTGGCTGACCCAGAACCTGATTCGGAATTAGAAGGAATGTCACCAAAACAAGGAAAAAACGCATCAAAAACCTAACAATATATTAGAGATTAATAAACAANTATTCTAATTCAAAAGACCATATAGGGCAATAAAATGATAGCTATTATTAATCGGACTTGGAAGTGAAAAGTTGATATCATTAAAGTAAGCGTATTAACTTTTTGGAGGAATCTTTATGGATTTTCTTTTGACCTTTTTTGTCTTACTCGGATTGCTGTTATTCAGTATGGTAAAGGTATTGAGGGAATATGAAAGAGGTGTTGTGTTTCTATTAGGAAGGTTCTGGAAAGTCAAAGGNCCTGGTTTGATTATTGTTATTCCGGTAATACAATCCATAGTCAAGGTGAGCTTGCGAACGGTTGTAATGGATGTTCCTCCCCAAGACATCATCACTAAAGATAACGTGACTGTAAAAGTCAATGCAGTAATCTATTTTCGTGTTGTGGATTCCCAGAAAGCTATCATTGAGGTTGAAGATTTTCTTTATGCTACTTCTCAACTGGCGCAAACCACATTGCGGAGCATATTAGGCCAAAGCAATCTCGACGATCTCCTTTCAAACCGTGAAGAAATCAATGCTCACTTGCAAAAAGTGATTGATGAGCAAACGGAGCCTTGGGGTGTGAAGGTAGCTAATGTAGAAGTAAAAAATGTAGATCTCCCTCAAGAAATGCAAAGAGCTTTAGCAAAACAGGCAGAGGCAGAGCGGGAACGACGGGCAAAAGTTATTAATGCTCAAGGAGAATTTGAAGCAGCCCAAAAAACTTGTGACGCAGCAGATCTTATTGGAGCCCACCCACCAGCTTTACAACTTAGATTTTTTCAGACTTTATTGGACCTCTCAAATGGTGACGGAGCACANACTTACATTCCCATCCCGCTAGAACTGTTTGACTCAATAAGAAATAAAGGAGGAGATAAAACTCCAAATTCGTAACAAAATTTCCTGTTATTTTAATATATTTTTTTAATTATATTTTTTCATGAATGAACTTTTTCAAATAGAGCATTTTTTAAATCGCATTCAAAAAAACTGGAACCGAATGCTTTTTATTTTAGGAGCTTATTTAATTCTTACTGTCGCTACAGGAATCATGCTAGCCACAGGATTATTTTATTATCTTCAACCAGCAGATATCAGTTATATCGCACCCGNCCTACTATTATTAATTTTGGGGAAATATTTATTCTCCATACTGAAATCTAACTCACTAAAAACGATTAATCGGGAAANGGCGGCTTTACTCACTGAGAAAAAGTANCCNGAATTAAATAATTCTCTTATTAACTCGACACAACTAGGAGAATTTGTTGAAGATCCCGATCGAGAAAAAGTATTTTCATCTGCAATGATTCGCGAACTTATAGCCCGAACCAACAGGCAAGTGAAAACACTCAATGCGGACGAGATCATAGAAACTGGAAAGACGGTACCCGCACGNAATTTACTCTTAGCTACCCTGGCAATGGTTATTTCTGCGACTCTATTATTGCCAAATTTCTGGCAGCAGGCTTTAACAAAGAGTAAAGGATACGCCGACACTAATCTAAAAGTATCGGCAAATNAAAAAGTTAAAGGGTCAAATGAATCAAAACCTGAAATCATTTTTAAAATTAGCAACCTTGGAATAACGCTCAACTATCCAGATTACACCCATTTACCTTCTAAAGTTATTAAACCCTCCGATGGTTCGGTTACTTCTCTACCTGGAACTGAAGTTATTATAGAAGCAAGTAGTGATCAGGAGTTTCAGGAAGCGAGTCTGACGATTAATGCCAAAAACTCATTCTTAATGGAGCCTAAAAAAGGNGCATCATTTTTAGGCTCATTTATGGTTCGCGAAAAAGGATTCTACCAATTCAAGTTAAAGAGTCTNTCTGGAACACATGTTCTTTTACCAAACAAATATGCCATCCAACTCGAGAAAGATAAAACACCACAAGTCCGGTTACTCCCATCAAACCCCAAGCCCGTCTATTACGATTCTGATAAAATCCAAGTATTCTATGAAGGAAGTGATGATTTCGGTATTAAAAGTATCGAACTTGTTGCCTTGGTAGATGGGAATTTAATAAGAAAAAAAATTAAGAGCTTCAAAGGTGATGAAAAAGAAACACAAGGAAAACATGACTGGAATCTTGCGCAAGAACAGTTTAAACCCGGACAAGAAATTCAATACTATTTGGAAATTACAGACAACAATAACATTACTGGCCCAAATAAAGGCCAATCNGAAACAATCCGTTTTACTATTTTTGATTCCCGCGAGGAGCAGGAAAACCTCGTCCGACTTCAGGATGAGCTTACAGAAAAAATGATAGCCTTATTGGCCAATGGGCTGGTAGAAGATAATATTCTTAAAACCACTGTAAAGGATGCCTTATATGGAAAAAAAATACTCACCACCAATGCCGATGCCTTAATCGAGATCATTGGACTAGCACAACATATAAAAAACAAGGCAGAAGAGTTTGGTGGTTTTCCACAAACTTATTTAACACTATTAAAAAATATCATTTCTGGTTTAACAGCAATTCGTAAGGACAAAATTGACACGATCGATAAAATTCAGGGAACGTTGATGAAACCAACCCCTGTGGGTTATAGCTCATTTCCAATAGAAATATTGAATGATCGGATGGTAAGCCATTTAGAACAAGATATTCTTTACTTGATCAAAATCACGAATCGCCAAAAAATGAATCAGGTTATGGATCTTGAAAGTCAATTGTCAGAATTAACTGAATCACTTAAAGAAGAATTTGAAAATTTAAAGAACAAAAACTCTCCTTTGAATTCGAATCAGTTGAAATCCAAACTCAACCAAATCCAAAAAACATTACAAAAATTATTAGATAAATTATCCCAGCAAAACCAGTCCCTTCCAGATGAGTTTCTGAATTCCAAGTCCTATAAAAGTATGAATCTCGATGAGATGATGAGTTCAATTAAAAAGATCCAAGAACTCGCTAATAAAGGCAAGATGGATGATGCTATGAAACAACTGGAAAAAATGGCAGAAGATTTGAGAAACTTCGCGGAACAGTTAAATCAAGCTGACTCTTCCATGGACGAAATGGTTGACACGCAATTGATGGAGAAATTGGACCAATCCATGAACGAATTAGAAAACATGGAAAAAAAACAACGCAAAATAATTAATGAAACATCCAAAATAAATCAAGAACTACGAAAAAAGCAATCCAGAAAATTCGAATCAATGATTCAAAATATTTTTGAAGAGTTAAAGAAAGATGTAAATACCATTCGTACTATTTTNGCTGATGATAAAAAATTTCTAAATGATCATTCGGTCATGAAAAAAACAAGCAAACTCCTTGAAAAAGAATCTACCCTTAATAANAAAATACAATCCCTAGGACAAAAAACCCTAGACTCTAGCCTTAAAGAGAGTCTGGCAGAAAATTTTGCTAATCTAAATGATCGTCGTCGCCAACTTTCTAAAACACTTTTCGAATTAAACAGCCTTAGAACACAGGGGTTTCAAGAGTTCAAAGAAAAACTTCCTAATCTGCAAAAAAAATACGACTCCTTAAAAAAATTAACCGAGTTAAACGATTTAAATGAATTTAATTTACTTTTCAAAAACACCTATCCGGAAGTATTCCGGTGGCAAGGAAGTCTAAGAACATCTAGAAACCTGTTAGAAGATATTGAAGGAAAAATTGTTGGGGATTTAAAGGAGGTGACTCGTTTGAATGGTGAAATTTCTAAAAAACTTGGTTCTCTCAAGCGATCGATCGAAGCTAGCAACGAAACTTTCCTGTCAAAAGAGGCTCAAAAACAATTACAAAAAATGTCCAAGCAAGAAAAAAATATGCGCAGGAAGGCTGAAAAGATGAAAAAGCAATTTCAAGAAATGAATCAAAAAAACCCGCTCCTCCCTCCTTCTCTTGCTCAAAATATGCAAATGACAGAAAGAAACCTTAAGCAAGCTGAATCCCGACTACTTGAGAACCAGGTACAAAGGAGTATTGAATCTGAAAACAAGGCTATGAAATCGATTCAAGATACTCAAGCAATGCTCAAGCAAATGAAAAGCTCAGGATCAAGAATGTCAAGGCAGGGCAAACAGAAAAATCAAACTCGTCTTGGTTTAGGAAGCCGCAGGGACTCACGACGTGGCGGTGCAGTTAGAATGCAAAAAGAAAAAGTTCTTTTACCCTCTGAAGATCAATACAAAGTGCCCAGTGAGTTTCGAGAGGAAATTCTAGATGCCATGAAGAAACAAACCCCAAAGAATTATGAACAATTAGTAAACGAGTACTACCGGGAACTGGTTCAATGAAAAAACAAATTAAATTCGCACTTATTTCTCTACTGATATCCTGGCATTTTGTTATTCCAGAGACTTCATATTGTGGGCAATCCCTGACACAAAAAGTTTTCACCGGTTATGAACTTGCACAAGACTGGGACCTGATTTCTGCAGAAAAACTATCCGATACCTTGCTCAAGGAATATCCTGAATCCGGTGACGTTCATTTTCTTAGAGCCCGTATTGAATTTTTGAAAGGAAATTATGAGCGTTCTTGGGAAATTCTTCAAAAGGTAAGCGGTAATTTCAAGGAAATAGCTGATTTCAAAAAACTAGTCAATGCCACTCGCCAAGCAGCAAAAAACTTTATCACTCATGAAACAGAGCATTTTATTATCCGCTACGAAGAGGGGCCGGATGAAGTGCTTCTTTTATACGCAAAGGAAGTGCTAGAAAAATCTTANCGCGTATTGGGGGAAATTCTCGAGTATTACCCTCAGGATAAAATACTCATAGAAATTTATCCCGACCGGGAACCATTTTCTAAGATCTCTCCCCTTACCTTGCAGGATATTCTAACATCAGGGACTGTTGCTCTTTGCAAATATAATCGCATTATGACGATCTCTCCCGGATCACTAGTTCGGGGTTATAACTGGATGGACACACTGAGCCACGAATTTGTGCACTATCTTCTCACCAAAAAAAGTCGAAACCGTCTACCCCTTTGGGTGCACGAGGGAATAGCAAAAATGCTTGAGAAAAGATGGCGCAATGACCCAAAATATATGTCTCCTATTATGGAAACCATACTGTCAGGCGCACTAAAAAATAACTATAGAGTAGAATTGAAGGATATGATGCCTTCCCTGGCAAAATTAAAAACAGCTAAAGATGTCCAACTAGCTTACGCAGAGGTATCTACCATGATGGAATACCTTGCCGAAAAGAAGGGAATCAAAATTTTCTCGAGGTTACTCGAGGATCTCGCCATAGGAAAAACTTTTGAGGACAGTTTTCTTGCAAGAGTTGGAACGAACCAGAGCAGCTTTCAAAACAAATGGGAAACATGGGCTAAAAAGAAAGAATTAAAATATATTCCCGGAGTCACTGCTTTGAATAAAGAGTTTAAGAGCAAAAACGAATTAGAGCCTGAAAAAGATTTTAAAGGAATGAGCACAAAGCGAGCTCGAGACTTGACCTTTTTGGGTGATATCCTAAAGTCACGCGACCATTATATGGCTGCCATCCTTGAATACCGAAAAGCCAAAAAAGAATCGAAAACGCATTCACCAATTTTATTCAACAAACTTGCGAGCACCTATATTCAAACACGAAAATACAATGAAGCAGAATTAATATTAAAAGAAAGCCTGGAGTATTATCCAGATTTTCATACTACACTCTCGAACTTGGGTGAACTTTATTTTATTAGTGAGAGGTATGGTGCNGCACAAAAATATCTGGAAAAAGCAGTGCTAATCAACCCCTTCAATCCGTTCATCCATACAAGATTGATAGATTTATATGACCGTATGNAAATGCCCGAAAAAAAGAAATTACAAACCAAGCTGTTCAGCTTTATAGATTGAGGTTTTCTGAATGGAAGATTTAGAACTAGCGCAAGAACTACTTAACGCTAAAAAAAATGTTGTTGCTGAAATTCAAAAGGTAATTATCGGTCAAGATGAGGTAATCGAAAACCTATTAACCGCACTGTTTTCAAACGGACATTGTCTTTTTGTCGGAGTCCCGGGACTTGCCAAAACCCTATTGGTCAGCACACTGGCCCAAGTACTAAACCTAGGGTTTAGNCGAATCCAATTTACTCCCGACCTGATGCCATCTGATATAACAGGAACCGACATCCTGCATGAAGACTCAGTATCCGGAAAAAGATCCTTTCAATTCATAAAAGGTCCTGTTTTTTCTAATATAATTTTAGCTGATGAAATCAATAGAACACCGCCAAAAACACAAGCCGCTCTCCTTCAGGCAATGCAAGAAAAACAAGTAACCGTTGGTAGCAATACCTACCCACTTCCTGCACCCTTTCTGGTTTTTGCAACGCAAAACCCCATTGAGCATGAAGGAACCTANCCCCTACCGGAAGCTCAGTTGGATCGTTTTATGTTCATTATTAATGTTGCGTANCCAAAAAAAGAAGAAGAAATAAAAATAGCCCTTTCTACCACTTCTGGGCAGTTAACGAATTTAAAGCCTATTTTAAAGGCAGANGAAGTTTTAAAATTTCAAGATCTAGTACCACGCGTACCAGTTTCTGAACATGTTGCTCGTTATGCAGTTGAGTTAGTTCAGAATACTCGGCCTCAACAAAATGGGAGCGCACCTGATTTCGTCAAAGAATGGATTGATTGGGGAGCTGGTCCGCGGGCATCTCAATATCTTATTTTAGGAGCTAAAGCCAAGGCCCTGATGGATAACCGAGTTGCAATTACNATTGAAGATGTTAAATCCGTTTCACGCCAGGTTCTGGAACATCGGATCATCTTAAACTTCAAAGCAGAAGCAGAAAGCATTAAAGTAAAAGATGTGATTGAGAAACTTTTGGAAACTATTAAGACTTAAACCCTAAGTAGATTTAACAACAAGCTTTGCTATTTATTTTTATATAGATTGCCCACACGGAAATCCCCTCTATCTGCCTGATCAATACTTGTTTGACGAGTATCTTCNTCATCGAGCTTGCCCAAGGCTTCGGATACTTCTGCCTGGTAGTTTTTTACTTTCTGATAAAGCGGATGCTTGATATCCAACTTCAGGTTAGTCAGAGCGGCGGTGAACTCGCCAGTACCATCTGGTGTCAGCTTACAAACCAACTCGCCAGAATTATCATCTCGATATATGTCGGTTACTTCTAAGGGAGTTTTATTTTTTACTTGAAAACCCGTTTCACGTAATAGCGTCAACACCACACCACGTCCATAGACCCTTAGAGGCAAACATTTTAATAATTCTTCTAATAAAGCCTGCGCACTCAAATAACTATCTCCTGATTCTAGAAAAATATAATTATAAACAAAGTAAAAAATAACTCCAAATAAACCCTTATGAATAAAAATATTCATTTTGACACTACATACAACCATAATTGTTTAAAGGTCTTTCCCAGTTTTCCGAAAAATAATATAGGAGTTCGNTTAAAAATTTAGGAAATCAGCTATATGCCAGACCTCAAAGATCATCAATGCTTTAAAAAATTATCACATATAAGCCGTCAAAATTTTGTAATACCTTGACAAAGGTCAATAAATTCATTAACTTAGAGGTANAAAACTTGAGGGTAACCCGAGCCCGTGAATAAATTTTTTCCAGCGATCAATTTAATTCTAGTCCTCANTATCACTGCTATAGGCANCATGTCAGTTCGAATTTGGACACATCCCCCTTTTCCAAATAGGGTGGACGGTACTTCATTAGTGGCATCGCCAAAAGCCCTGAAGAGCTTAGAAGTTACAAGGCCTAATTACAATGCGAAAACAGTATCNCAGGTAATTCAGGCAAATATTTTCCGTCAAGAANGGAGGGAATATATTCCCCCCGTTCTTTCTACCCGGCCAATTNCACCTACAGCCGGCAAAACTGCTTTACCACCACCCAATCTAATTTTAAAAGGGATTTTAATGCTNGGAGGCACAAAAATTGCNATTTTGCAAGGTAGCTANTGGTTAAATAAAGCTAATAAGCCTATACAACAAAAGATTAAGAAAAAAGGCTACTCCATAGGACAAATTGTTGGGAGTTTTGAATTGACAAAAATAGATAAAACCAGTGTGACCCTCGATAANAAAAAAGGTCAAGTGGTACGGTTGCGATTGACAAACCGCTCACCNGAAAAGGCTATTCAGCGTGCGGGNACTGCTTTATTTCAAAAAAAGAAGAAAAATGTTCCCATAAGAGCATCTGCTTTAGCTGATTCTTATCGAATTTCAGGAACAAGAACATTTGCTACATCGCCTAAAGACTCGGCTACTTCTCATATTTCAGGAAAATAATACCATGTTGAAAAAAGTAAATCCGGTTGAACGAATTTTGCTTAGGCATGAAAAAATTTCAGAAAAAGTTTTAAAAGAAATTAAAAACAATAACCTGCATTCCGGAAACTATATGGGAAAAACTCTGGTAGATCATGGCTATATACATACTCAAACCCTACTGGAAACTCTTAGCACCGAATTAGGCTTGCCTTATATCAAAAAAGATCAATATCCTAACTCTGGACTACCAGTTGAAGGTCTTTCCATTTCTGAGGCTTTTTTGCGAGAAAAAATTATCTTCCCCCTGCAACTCAAAGAGAATAACTTGATTGTTGCCGTATTCGACCCCTTTGATCTTTACACTATCGAAGATTTAAAAGTATCACTTGGAAAGAATATCCGGGTCGTCTTAAGCAGCGAGCAGGATATTTTGGAATCTATAGAATTGCACTATGGAAAAGGAGGCGGCTCGGCAATGGACCGCATGGTCGGTAATATCAATGACGATGATCTGCATGGTCTAGATTCCATGGATGAAAATACTGAACACATACGGGATATGGCTTCCGAAGCTCCAGTCATTAAACTGGTGAATCATATAATCAGTGAAGCTATTGAATCGCGAGCTAGTGATATTCATTTTGAACCTTTCGCCGATGAGCTTCTTTTAAGATATCGAATTGATGGTATTCTTCATGAGTTCGATCCGCCTCCAAAGCGTTTAAGCTCTGCCATTACTACCCGCATAAAAATCATGGCAAAGATGGATATTTCTGAACGCCGATTACCACAGGATGGAAGAATAAAATTAAAAATATTAGGTAAAGATATCGATATGCGTGTATCCACATTGCCTACCCTGCATGGTGAAAGCGTGGTCATGAGGATACTCGACCGAGGGAATCTCTTATTAGATCTAAGTCAAATGGGTTTCCCTAAAAAAGTTCACGAAGAACTTGAAGCATTAATTCTCAAACCTTACGGAAAACTATTAGTAACTGGTCCTACAGGTAGCGGAAAAACAACAACGCTTTATGCAGCTTTGAGCAAGATTAACACCCCAAATAAAAAAATAATTACTGTTGAAGACCCAGTGGAATATCAAATGCGCGGCATCAATCAGATACATGTAAAACCTCAGATTGGGCTCAACTTTGCCAGTGGATTACGGTCTATAGTGAGACAGGACCCAGATGTAATAATGGTTGGAGAAATTCGTGACCCGGAAACGGCTGAGATTTCTATTCAAGCCGCTTTAACAGGACATTTAGTTTTTAGCACAGTTCATACAAATGATGCTGCAGGTGCAATTACAAGATTGCTCGACATGGGTATTGAAAATTTTCTTATTTCTTCAGCATTGTTAGGTGTGCTTGCGCAAAGATTGGTAAGGGTTATTTGCCCTGATTGNAAAGAGGAAAAACCTTTAGCACCAGCACTTCGCGCAGAGATGGGACANCTTGGGAANGAAGATATTAAAGTTTATCANGGTAAAGGTTGTAAAGCATGTAGNCAAACAGGATTTCGAGGTAGATGCGGAGTTTANGAATTATTNGTNATTGATGANAACATCCGAGAGTTGATATTAAAAAAATCNACAGCACAAATTATTCGTGATCAAGCNCGTCAAAAAGGAATGACAACTTTAAGGGAAGATGGCTGGGATAAAGTAGTAAAAGGTATAACTACTGTTGAAGAAATTCTTCGTGTCACCCAGAATGATCGAATCTGACAGCACAGGCTAAGAATTCAAAAAGGCAAACCATGACGGTTTACTCATACAAAGCTACGGATCAAAACGGCAAATATGTAGAAGGTGATATTAACGCACCTGATTATAAAGACGCGATTCAGCAAATCCGTAAGTTGAATTATTTTCCGGTAAAAGTCTCGGAAGGAAAAAATTTTTCAAAGCTTTCTTCTCTTATAGGTTTCTCCTTTCCCGACTTGCGCTCTGCGATCGCCACTCAAGAACTTCTGGCCGTTACTCAACAACTTTCTACCCTGNTAGATTCTGGGTTAACTCTAGATGATGCACTCGCAACCTTAATCAAAGTGGCTGAAACAGAAAAAATCAAGGTAATATTTTCTGACATTCGAAAGAAGGTNCATGCGGGCAGTGCTTTCGCCGATGCGCTAGCAGAGCATCCAAAAATCTTTTCAAATCTTTATGTCAACATGATCCGGGCAGGTGAGGCTGGAGGAATTTTAAGTGAATCTCTTTCAAGNCTTTCTTTGTTTATGGAAAAGTCTGTTGAATTGAAAAATAACATTCGNTCGGCAATGGTTTATCCTGCTATTCTTACATTNATTGGTGGCACAGCTGTTATAATTCTAATTACTTTTGTAATACCACAATTTTCAAAGTTATTTGAAGAAATGGGTGCGGCACTGCCTCTACCCACCCAAATTATGCTAGGCATAAGTTCCTTAATAATAAATTACTGGCCCGTATTAATTCTAGGAACAGTTGGTTTCTTCTCTGCCATCAGCTTTTACATACAAACAAACAAAGGACGACTAAAGTGGGATGGCATACTCTTAAAGCTTCCCCTCTTCGGACCGCTGATCCGCAAAATTGAAATATCCAGATTTAGTTTGACTATGGCGACCTTACTTAAAAGTGGAGTTCCTATCCTGCAGACAATGGAAATTGTTCAATCTATCTTAATCAACCGAGTTATAGCAGACTCCGTAATACCCTTAAAGCAAGCCTTAAANAGAGGGAAAGGNCTTTCCGGGCCACTTCAAGAGGCAGGAGTTTTTCCTCCTATGGCGGTACATATGATTACTGTTGGGGAAACCTCAGGTGCTTTGGATGAAATGTTGATAAAAGTCGCTAAAACCTACGATAAGGAAGTCGAACAATCTATCAAACAATTAATTTCTCTTATCGAGCCAATGATGATTTTAATTATGGCTGTGATCATTGGGTTTATTGTTGTATCCATGCTGCTTGCAATTTTTAGCGCTAACGATATAAGTTTTTAAAGAATCCTTAGATTCAAAACCAAGGAATATTATGAAGTATGAATTTAAAAAGCCCAAAAATTTTGGTACTGAAGGTTTTACCTTAATAGAACTCATGGTAGTTATGGTTATCATCGGACTGCTGGCCGCAACCGTGGTACCCAAATTCTTCGGTCAAGTTGACAAGGCAATGCAACAAGACGCACAAGCGCAAATCGAACTTCTTGGCCAAGCCCTCGATCTTTATCGTTTGGAAACACACAAATATCCGACTAGTGATGTTGGCCTGAACGCTATTAAACCTTATTTGAAAAAGAATATCCCAAAAGATCCTTGGGGAAATGACTATGTCTACGAGTCCCCCGGAAAAGAAGGACGTGATTACGATTTATATTCGTTTGGTGGAGACAATTCGGAAGGAGGAGAAGGAACTGACATGGACATTGTCAGTTGGAAAAACTTTGAATAAACCGNGTATCTCGGGAAATAAAGGCTTCAGTTTATTGGAACTGATTCTTGTTCTGTTTTTAATGGGACTAATTATGGGTCTCGCTCTACCTTTTGTAGTTAAAACACTTGATCACNTCAAACTCCAATCGGAAGCCAGGCGAATCGCATCCGCTATACAATTTGCTCGTAGTGAAGCCATTAGCAAAAAAATATTATTTACCTTTAATGCCAACATTGACCAAANTAAATACTGGCTAGCAATTCCACAACAAAAAAAAGTTATTCAGTCAAAAATACTTGATGATTCAGTACGAATAAGAGATTACAAGCATGCAGAAAAAACTTTGACAGACGGAGTTTTTATTATCAATTTTTATCCGCTCGGCAACTCCAGCGCGGGAACCATCCACCTTCAGTCATCCATAGACGAAAGTGAAACAACTGTTTATGCCATCACTATCAACCCTATTACAGGAAAACCTAAAATTAAACGTTTTGAGGAATGATCGGGGTTTCTCTCTTCTAGAGGTCATTGTAGCCCTGCTAATAATGGCTGGTGGCTTTTTAGCAGTGGTCAACCTATTCTCAGGAAGTGTACGTTCTGTAAATCTTTCAAGCCAATACCTCAAAGCTGTAACACTAGCAAACTCAAAAATGAACGAACTGGAAATTGAAAATTTTTTTGTGGATGACAAATCCGGGAGATTTGAAAATGAAGAAAGTTATCGCTGGGAACTCGATATAGAGCCATACGATTCCAGCTTAAATGATGAAAGTTCAGGNATTCAATTGCAAAATATATTATTNAAAGTGTTTTGGAACGATAATGGAAAACCCAGAAAGTTAGAATTGGCAACCCTGCGACTAGATGGCCAGACCTATCCAATGGCTGATACGAAATTAAAACAACTTTTTAGAGGAGGNGCGGTTAACATCAGAACAGAGGGTCAAGAGGAAACNACTACACCCGAATCTACACTTTCTTCAACAAGTAGTAATATCTCTGGTTCTATTACATCAANAGTCAGCGGCTCAANNACTCAGCATCTTTCAGGAAATTGATGAAAAATATTATTTCAAAAAATCAAGCCGGGTTCACTTTAATTGAACTTATTGTATCTTTGTCGATCGTTGCAATTATTATTGCTCTTGGACTTGGTGGAGTTCGCCTGGGAATTACTGCGCGCGATGTTGGGGAACACAAAGTTGATACTTTTCAGCGTCTGCGTATCATCACAGAACAGCTCACCCAAAAACTGCAGTCGACTTATCCTGTTTTTGTGGCCCAAAAAGATGGGGTACCTTTAGAACAAGGCCCTACTTCTTCTCAGAGAATTATGGCGTTTGAAGGAGAGTCCGACTCTTTACATTTTGTTACATTTGCTTCCCCTATTACGGCTACCGGCCAAGACTCTTTANTCCATGAAGTAAAGTTCTATATAGGCAAACACCCTGAAACTGAGAAACAGGGCATCATTCTTATGGAGAAAGAAATTTCAGGGGGGGATATATTTGCCCGCATAAATACTAATGAAGAAAACACACGTTATTTTTTACTTTCCGAAAATGTAAGCCAAATGAAGTTTCGTTATTATCAAGTAAAAAAACTCCAACCCCAGAAAATCAAAGAGGTTGATAGNCCTACCCACACAGGAAATTGGATAAATAGAGTTGNCATGAATCCATTTAAAGTAACTCAAGAAACACCAACTAATCCCAATCTTGAATTTGAAAAAGTAAACAAAATTTCCCTGCCTAGAGCAGTGGAAATAACCATTGGGATAACTCCAAAAGGTANCNAAAAAAAGGGTGATTTGCCNTCGGAACCAAAAACGTTTTTTTCACCACCTATCGTTGTTTTNCTCAACTCTGGAATGGAAATTGCAGTTCCTGNAAATAAGGAAGAAAATGATAAAAAAGTATAAAAGCAACGAAAAAGGTATAGCTCTGATGGCCGTTCTATGGGTTCTGGTGATACTGATCGCTTTGGCCACCGAATTTGCATATTCCATGAAAATGGAGGTTAACACCACTAGAAACTACAAGGAAAATGCAGAAAGCTATTATTTATCGAAAGCAGGCATTAATTTAGCTCTGGCAGAGCTTTTTAAGGCTGCTCGTTTCCATTCGATACATGAAGAGCATGGCTGGGTAATAGGGAATATTTTGCCTGTGTCAACAGAAACCCAGTTACCTTTTACAACCACAACCCAGGATAGAAACGAGCAAAAAATAATAATTCAAGATTTTGACATCGTCAATAGAACGAACATCGAATTGAAGAATGGGACCGTCACTTATACGATTCAAGATGAAAACGGAAAAATTTCTATCAATTCTGCGAATAAAAATACTTTGAATAAACTTCTCGANTTTTCAGGGGTAGAAGACAAAATTGAACAAAATACAATTTCAGATTCAATATTAGATTGGATTGATGCAGATAAAAATCATAGGCTCAATGGGGCGGAGGATGACTATTATAGGAAACAAAATCCCCCCTATTTTACTAAGAATGGGAAAATTGAAACCTTTGATGAGCTTTTGAAGATCCATGGAATGACAAAAGAAATCCTTTACGGGTCTAAAGATAAAGTTGATGAAGATAAAAAATATAAAGGTATTATCAATCACCTAACCATTTATAAAATTCCAACGGTAAATCCAAATACAGCTAGCAAAGAAGTATTGGATGTTTTATTCGAACCCGAACAGGTTAATACAATTTTGAAAAATATTTACTCAAAAGGATTTCATTCCAACACCCTGTCAAATTTTTTTAGGATTAAATCGACAGGGAAAATAACAGGTAGCAGCACAGAACATAGTGTTGAAGTAGTAGTAGAAAAAAGCGTCACAGACGGAAAACCAAAAATGGTAATCCACTATTGGAACGATAACGCATTAAGCTCATGAAATCTGTTTTCATAGAAAAATCTTTAGGGCTGGATATTCGCGAAGATTCTGTTGCCCTAACACTTATCGGCAAAAAGTTTCGTAATACTGCAATAATTGCAGGCGAATTCATAGATTTAAAATTGCTGACAGGTAAGGACGAAAAAGCAGAAAAGCATTTTTTAAATGAGATCAATAAATTCTTGATCGAGCATGATGCATGGTCCGAATCAGTTGTAGTGAGCTTACCAAGAAGCCTTGCAATATTCAAAACTTTTGAATTGCCTGCGCCAAATATAAAAGCTGTATATTCGATGATAGAGTTTGAATTGGAAAGACATTTTCCATCTGGGCTGGAGGAATTTTATTATACCTATCACCTAACAAAAAAATCCAAAAACACCTTTCATATTGCTTTAGTAGCTATAAAAAAAGAAATCGCCAGCTATTATCTAAACCTCATTGGACAGCTTAATTTAAAAACAACCATCTTGGATACCTCAACCTTTTCTAATGCTAATCTTGCTCTTCCCTTGCAATCGAAACACTCTGTTTTAACCGCATTGATTGATATCAGTCCAAGCGCCATAGAAGTTGTCTTAATAAAAAAGGGAGTCATAGAGTATTCTCGAAATAGCACATGGGAAAGCAAAGAGATAAAGAATGCCTATACAGGTCAANAAAACTCTTCTAAAGAACTGGACAGGCTTATTAATACTATGTCCACTCATATAATTAAAGAATTAGAGCAAGCACTTTCTTCTTGCATTAATGTAGAAGAAAGTGAATCCATAGATCACATATTTATAGTAGGGGGTGGATCACTCGCAGCTCAACTCTCAATACATCTTCAAAAACAAACAAAGATTACAACACAAGTTTTAAGTATCCCAAATTCGANTTCTNTAAACGCNCCCAAATCTTTTTCAAAAAATTATATGATGACGGCATTAAGCCTTGCTTCAAGGGAAATCAAAAAACAAAATATCAAAATAAACTTNTTACCCACAAACCTAAAATCCAATAGAAAAAATTTAAATCTCAAAACATCATTAGCTTTAGCCGCAACAGTATTAGTTTTTCTAGGATTTTGGATTGGCAGTCAAATCCATTCAAAGAAAAAAACACTGGCATCTTTAGACAGCCAGCTACAAGAAATAAAAGATGAGGTTTCAAATCTTGAAAAAATTGATTTAGAATATATATCAATACAGAAGTATGTAGACATCTTTAACATTATTGACAATCAACACCCTGCCAAACTTCCACTTCTTGGAGGATTAAGTCAATCACTACCAAAAGATACATGGTTAACAAATATAAAATTTCAAAAGGGTGAAATTGAAATAAAAGGGTTTTCACCTTCNGCTTCAAAATTAATTCCTTTAATTGAAAAATCACCTCGTTTCAAAAAAACAGGTTTTGTGGGNTCAATAATTAAGGAGCCNATGGGGGAAAAATTTACTATTCGCGCAAAATTGGAACCCAACTTATGACGATCAAAATAGGACAAAGAGATAAAANTTTTTTGGTCGGTGGTGTAATTTTTTTGACCTGCTATATTTTATTCTTATTTGTCGCACAACCAGCATATGAAAACCAAGCTAATATCAATAGAAGAATTAAAGACAAAATAAATTTCATTGAGAAGTANTATAAGGTTTTAAATCAAACNTCATACTACCAGGCGAAAGAAGTTGAAAATNAAAATATCAAATCAATTCTTCAAAAAAAGTTTTTAGCAGAAAAAGAACCAGGACTTGCCGCTGCCGCGCTTCAAAAGCTACTGCAGGGATTCTCTAAAGGTCTAGTAAGCATAAAGAAAACACGGGTAGAAAAACCGAAGTTCATCTCTGGGATACTTGCAATTCCAATAGAGATCACCGTTCGTTCAAACTTAAGAAGCCTGGCATTATTTTTAATGCGAATTGAAAACCATCAAAAATTTTTAATCGTGGAAGAGTTTAGATCCAAAAGAACAAACAANCAGGAACCAGAAATCTTCAAACACGCTTGCTTGTCACAGGGTTTATCAAAGAACTTGAATCAAAAACTGGAAAACCAATATGAAAAAAAATACTCTTATTACGATTCTGATATTTCTGTCTTTAGCTTTTTCGGGATGTAGCTTTAATAAAAAATCAACTATGGAGCAATTGAAAAACAAAACTGACTCCGTAGAATCTATGCGCTTACCAGATAAAACAGCCTCTGACAACACGCAAAATCAAGACAAAAGTATCGATATTATTGACAAAAANAAANTAAAACAAATTAAGCCCAGGCAGGNTGCGAAAAAAATTCGGGTGACAGAAAATAAGGTTGCTTTACGAAGAGGACCTGGGGCCAAATACTTGAAAATTGGTAATGCTGCAAAAGGAGATGAGTTTGAATTAGTTAGAGTGGAAAGAGGTTTTGATAATGGTAAAACCTGGTATCTCGTTCGAGACAGCTTGGAAAATAAGTTTTTTATCGCAAAAGCTGCAACCACCCATGTAGAAAAAAAAGNCACTGTTGCAAAAGTTGGGATAAATCCCGAATCTCCGATTTCTCCTATTAAAAAAGAAAACACCGATCGGGTTGAAAAAATTGAGTTGCAAAAAAAGAAGAGCGACTCGCTCAACAAGATTCAAACNCTGNTAGATGTTGAACCAAAACTTCCAGAAGAACTTCTTCAGGCCAAGCATATTACTTTGAACTTTGAAGGAACTGAACTTTACGANGTNATTACTACTTTTTGTGAGCTTCTAAAAATTGATTACGTTATAGAAGGAAATGTTGAAGGGCAAGTCACTTTNCAAACATTTAATAAAATCCCTGTGGAAGATTTGTATTCTGTGCTAGAACAAATTTTGGCTCTTAATAATATTGCAGTAGTAAAGAGTGGCAATTTTTACCGTTTTCTTAAAGCTCCCGAAGCTGCCAAGAAGCCTTTGAGTATTCACTACTCCAATGANCCCAGCATACCCGATAAGGAGCGCATGATCATTCAAATCGTACCACTCCGATATATCTCCGTCGAATCTATGAAAAAAATTATCAATCCATTACTAACTGCTAATGCTAGCTTTATTGAAATTCCTGAAACCAACAATCTAATGATGATTGAAATGGCTTACAACGTTAAAAGAATCATTAAAGTGGTTCAAGCTCTTGATATTGATAAATTAGCATCGTCAGATATTCAGCTTTATAANTTACGTAATGCCGATTCGGAGACGCTNGTTAAGGAACTNGAAGAAATTTTTACATCCATGGGGTATAAAGAAGCTTTAGGCGATTCACTTACTTTTCTTTCTCTCGCTAGACTCAACTCTGTTCTGGTGGTAAATGCTTTTGATAAAATCTTGCCAACAATAGAATTCTGGGTGAACCGTCTTGACCAGCCCGTATCTGAAGGTGAAGTAAGCACCTTTGTATATTATGTTCAAAATGGAGATGCCGCCGCTTTATCTAGTCTATTAAACGGNATTTTCACTAGAGAAAGCAATTCAGAAAATGCTTCCAATATTGCNAAAAAGACTGCNAATACAAATAATGAAAAACCNGAAAATATTTCGGGAGCCACTACCCAAACATCCACCACAACCGAAATTCGCCCCAAATTGGAGCTGACTGGTGGTATCAGTGACGAAATCGAAGGGGAAATCACTATAATCCCTGATCCAGATACCAATTCGCTTATAATTAGAACAAGCCCCAGAAATTACCCNGCCATTTTAGCTCTNATCAATAAACTTGATCTGTTTCCGCAACAGGTGCTAATAGAGGTACTCATTGTTGATCTTTCTATAGACGAATCAAAGGATATTGGCATGGACTGGGCCGTCAAAGGTGCAGCTGGTTCAACCTCCATAGCAGGGGGTATAAATCAAGCACTTGGCACAGGTGATANAGTACTCGGNGCCGGTATCGGATCAGCTACAGCTTCTTTTGTGCCAGGAGGAGGTTTCTTCATTGGAGACCCGGACAAGATAATCGCACAATTACAAGTATTTGCTTCAGATTCGAAAGCAAANGTTTTGGCAAATCCAATACTGGTTACATCAGACAACAAAAAAGCAAACATTTCTATTACAGATGAAATCCCAATAAATTCGTCAACCCTTACAACAAACACTCAGCAACCAGTAACATCAACCACAGTTGAGTTTCGAAGTGTTGGTATTAAATTAGATATTACCCCNAAAATCAATTCAGAAAATTTTGTCAATTTAAAAATTGANCAGGAGATATCGAGTCGAGGCGCTGATGTNGGCAACACACCCTCATTCAATACCCGTCAAGTAAACACGGAAGTTGTTCTAAAAGACAATCAGGTTCTAGTGATGGGAGGCCTTATGCGAACAGACACAACTGATACGACCTCTGGTGTGCCCTTTTTGAAAGATTTGCCTGTGGTTGGCAAATTGTTTGGNACNGAATCAACTACCCTGAAAAAAACAGAATTAATGATTTTTATTACTCCTCATGTTATTTCCAATAATGAAGACTCACAGTTTGTGACTCGCCAATTCAAAAANCGCCTTCGTGGACTAAGAAAAAANAGCACATCATAAAGCTAGTTTTTTCTCTTCGCAAAANTCTATAAAGGNCTTGAATTCAAGCTCGATCTAAAGCATAGTAGGTANCNTAAAAAGATAAAATTCCCCATGTTTTCCCTCTCAAAGGTATTACAAGAAAAGGGGCTANTCACAAACCGTTAATTTATATAATTTCATTTCTATTAAAAATGAGTAAATCCAAATTTGTGAATAGTTTAGAGTTGATCGGTGATACACCTTTAGTTAAACTAAAGAGTGTTATTCCCACAAATGGCGCCAATATTTTTGCTAAAGTAGAATCTTTTAACCCAGGTGGCAGTGTCAAAGATCGTATTGCACTTGCCATGGTGGAAGATGCTGAAGAAAAGGGCGTTTTAAAACCAGGCTCCACAATTATTGAGCCTACAAGTGGTAATACTGGTATTGGTCTAGCTCTGGTAGGTGCGGTAAAAGGATATAATGTCGTATTAGTAATGTCCGAAAATATGAGTACCGATCGAAGACTGATCCTGGAAAGTTTTGGTGCCAAAACAGAATTAAGTCGAGCAGAATTTGGAATGGAAGGCACTATAGAAAGAGCCGAAGAACTGCTAGCTGCAAACCCAAATTATTATATGCCGCAGCAGTTTAACAATCCGGCTAATCCGGAAGTACATAGAAAAACTACTGCTCCCGAAATCATCGCCGCAATGGATGGGGAACCGGTAGATGGATTTGTAGCAGGCATTGGTACCGGAGGAACCATAACTGGTGTGGGAGAAGTGTTAAAAAAACATTATGGGGAGGTAAAGATAGTAGGGGTAGAACCGGCCACATCGGCAGTTCTTTCGGGAAATCCACCTGGACCCCACAAAATCCAAGGAATTGGAGCAGGGTTTAAACCAAACGTTCTGAACTTTGATATATTGGATCGCATTTTACCTGTTTCTGATGAAAATGCCTTTCTATTTGCCAAAAGACTTGGAAAAGAAGAAGGCATTATCGCTGGAAGTTCTTCTGGAGCTGCATGTTTTGCCGCCAATCAGATTGCAAAAGAGTTAGGTCCTAAAAAAAATGTGGTTGTAGTTTTACCATGCAGAAGAGCACTATATGAAGCTTAATCAGTACTTATAAAAAATTAATAGGAAGTTCGTTTTTCTTTAAAAAAAATGAGGGTATGTTTGAATGGGTTATGTTAAAGGGTTAGTATGCAAAGAATGCAAAAGAGCTTTTCCCAAGGAGCCGAGTCACGTTTGTGAATTCTGTTTTGGGCCACTGGAAGTCAATTACGACTATGAAGCAATAAAGAAAGTCGTAACTAAAAAATCTATTGAGTCTGGTCCCCCCTCCATGTGGCGCTATGAGGCTCTTTTGCCTCTGGATGAACCTCCAAAAGTAGGTTTTCATACCGGCTTTACTCCGTTAGTACGTGCTAAAAACCTGGGCAAAGCATTAGGTGTCAACAATCTTTATATAAAAAATGACAGTGTTAACCATCCTACTTTTTCTTTTAAAGATAGAGTAGTTGCGGTGGCAGTTTCTAAAGCCATAGAATTCGGGTTTGATACGGTCGCGTGCCCCTCGACTGGCAATCTGGCAAACTCCTTAGCGGCCCATGCCGCAGAAGCCGGACTAAAAAGTGTCATTTTCATTCCTGACAATCTGGAGGCTGGTAAAATTCTTGGCACTTTGGTATATGGAGCTCAATTGATTTCAATCAAAGGTAGTTATGATGACATAAACAGACTTTGTAGTGAAATTGGAAACAACCATAATTGGGCTTTCGTGAATATTAATATCCGACCTTATTATGGTGATGGATCTAAATCTTATGGTTATGAAATTGCCGAACAATTGGGTTGGAAGACTCCAGACAATGTTGTCGTTCCAGTAGCAGGAAGCTCACTAATCACAAAAATATGGAAAGCTTTTCATGAATTTGAAATGCTAGGGCTGGTCGACAAGGTACAAAGCAAGATTTTTGCGGCTCAGGCCACAGGCTGCTGTCCTGTCACTACAGCTATAAAAAACGGTAGTGAGAATATTACACCAGTTAAGCCAAATACTATTGCCAAGTCTATAGCTATTGGAAATCCTGCAGATGGATATTACGGGATTAAAACTGCAAATACTAGTGGCGGTTATGGAGAAGATATATCAGATGACGAAATAGTTGAGTCTATGAAACTATTAGCAGAGACTGAGGGTATATTCACAGAGACAGCGGGGGGTGTTACTGTTGGAGTCACTAAAAAACTGATATCACAGGGACGCATTAAACCAGATGAAACTACTGTAATCTGTATAACTGGGAATGGATTGAAAACTCAAGAAGCTCTTACGGACCATTTTGAAGCACCGGCCGTGATTGAACCAAAAGTAAATAGTTTTGAGGAAGTTTTTGAAAACAGTTTAACGGTTTAAAAGGAGTAAAGCATGGCAGTAAAAGTAAGAGTACCTACACCATTAATGAAATTGACTGACAACAAGAGTGAAGTAACAGCTGACGGCTCTAATATCACAGAAATTCTTAATAATCTGGAGTCCCAATTTACAGGGATCAAAGAGCGTATCTGCGAAGATGACGGCAGTCCGAGAAGATTTATTAATATCTATCTGAACGAAGATGACATACGTTTTCTTGATGGAGAAAAAACGGCAGTGAAAGATGGTGACGAAATTTCCATAATCCCGGCAATTGCAGGCGGAGCAATTTAATGTTTGATTTTTCAGACGAACAAGTCGAACGATACAGCCGCCATATCATTCTCCCTGAAGTAGGAGGAGAAGGTCAAAGTAAACTCCTAGAATCAAAAGTATTACTTGTGGGTGCCGGCGGATTAGGTTCTCCAGCGGCCTACTATCTTGCTGCAGCGGGAATTGGAAATATGGGAATCGTCGATTTTGAT
>NZYH01000015.1 GCA_002697825.1 Nitrospina sp.
ACAGGCAGGGCTAGTTTATGGCCAAATAATTCTATCGATGTGTCTGGATTTTTAATTTTATGAATGGTTCTAAGATTCACCTGATAGCGTGCCAAAGCAGTAAGGTTTTCCGTAAAGGAGCTACCTGTACCAATACCACCAATTCCTGGTACTTTTCCGGAACATTCATGGCCATCGCAAACAACGCAGGCCTTACATGCAACGTAGAATTTTTTTCTGGCATTGTTACGAATAATATCCCAGGTCAAAGCATTCGAAGCACCAACTTCAATCTGAATCGTTTCCCGGGCTAGGTCGTTAACCCGAATTGCTTCTTCACGGTTCTTGGCTGCAGTAATGACATAACCCACCTTTCCCATGTTGCTTTTCGGTTCCTCTACCCAATCGCCAGCCTCTTTCATCAAAATAATTTCCCGAACCCCTTTAATTTTTCTAGCCTCTTCAACACCTCGGATAGAAAGAATTTTTCCCGGTGCCGGGATCAAAGAACGTTCTGCAGAAACTAAGGTCGTCTTGGGTTCTAGATCATCGGGCATTTGCCCCAAAGCTATTTGGATTGCAGCCTTATATAAATTGACTCCAGAAGATAAAGGATAGGTATAAGCCGACATCCAGCCCCCACTGAGACGCGCAGCAATCTCTACAATTTTTGGACCAGAAATCGTATATTTGATATCACCTTTCGCCGCACCGGTGTTGATACCCAAGGCACGTATCGCCTGTTTAAAAACTTCGAGGGTTTCTTTGACCTTTTCTTGAGGCAAGATTGATGGAAGTGTATGACCGACTTCAACAAAATAAGGTGAATGTTTAATGATTCGATCCGCAACACCTGTTATAAAAATCTCATTGTCATACACCAGTGCATCTAGACTCAGCTCCGGGCCTTCCATAAACTCTTCCACGACTAGCTTGCCACTGATAGAAGCTTCCTTAGCTTCGCGAAACGCTGGAATTAAATCATCGGGACGTTCAATTTTGCGAACACCTCGTGCGCCCATATTGTCACAGGGTTTAATAACCAGTGGGAGTGTCATCGAATTAAGGGCCTCACGGCCTTCATCCAAAGTCCAAACAGAACGAAACTGTGGAACCGGAACACCCTTCTCCTGCAAGATCTGTCGCATCTTAATCTTGTCCGTGGCTCTTTCAGCGACTTCAAAAGGAATACCCGGTAGATTCAAAGCATCAGCAACAGCGGCAACAGTTTGCGACGCATCAGTACCTACCGTCATAACACCATCTAAAGGACAGGCCATATGAAACTGCTTTGCCGTATTCACAGTAAGATTGATATTACGGGTACTGACTTCGATAGGAAAATCGGCTAGCAACATGCCTTCTGACTCAGGATTATAATCAGTCACCACCACTTTAAGTCCCATAGACTTAGCAGTTTTAATGACAGGCACCTGAAAGACACCGCCTCCGATAATCATTAAATGTTTAGGACGATTTACAGGCATGAAGAGAGTTTTCGGTTAAATGACTTTATATCTACATCTTTACCTTAGCTTAACGACATAAAAAATCCCCTGCTTTAACGAAACCCCGAATAATTGGATCCATTTTAACCGTTTTTGGGAGAAATAGCTTAAAATATCCCTGAAAATGCCGTTCTAAATTAAAACATTTCCAAATCAGGAGAAAATGTGGCCCTCACCCAGGCTCGACTCAAAAAAACTCTTTTGCTATTGGTCCTTGCCGTAACCCTATTCTTGATATACGCCAATGGACTGAATACGCCTTTTCAAAGCGATGATGAAAGACATATTTTTCTAAATTTAGAAATCGATAATCCCGCATATTATTTGAATCCAGAAAAACTCACTTCGACTGCACTCCAGTACCGACAAATCAGCCTTTTAACTTTTGCCTTAAATTATAAATGGGGCCAAGAAAACCCTTTTGGCTATCATCTGTTCAATGTACTTATCCACATTTGTACTGTGATACTGGTTTTTATAATCGTATCCCTAACTATCAAGAACGCCACTGAGTGGGGAGAAAAAGGCGCGTCAACAATTGCCATAATAACCGCTCTGCTCTTTGGCCTCCACCCCGTCCAAACAGAAACAGTTACCTACATTTCAGGTAGACCAGGTGGAATGGCGGCCTTGTTTTTTCTTTTATCTCTTCTCATGTTTATCTTGGGTGGGTTAAAAAATTCTTCTAGGAATATACCTAGCTTTATTTTTCACACCTTATCACTATTCACGTTTTTTGTGGCTTTACTGTGTAAAGAAACCGCCTTAACCTTGCCAGTCATTTTATTGTTTTATGATTTATATTTTATGAAGGGAGAAAACTGGAAAGCTTTTCGCTATCGGATCGGCTTCTACATGTTGTTTCCCGCTATAACAATACTCATTTACCTGCAAACCCCTCATGCTTTTGTAGTGATTGGAGGATTATTAGAAAAGGTTAAGTTCTCCCTGATTTGGATTCAACTGGGTATTCTCAAAATTCCTATTAAACTATTTTTCTTTCCGATCAACCTTACCTTTGAACACGACATTGGAGGTCAGGTTATGTGGGGNNCACTCNTGANATCTATCCTTGGTTTANCAGTNNNGTTNTTCNTGGTAATCAAAAAGTTTTANTTAAAATCTGCCATNCTTTCCTTNTCNNTTTTATGGTTTTTNATCACNCTNGCACCGAGCAANTCCATCATGCCNCGAANTNATTTGTTCAGCGAACGNAACCTGTACCTCCCCTATTTCGGACTCTGTCTTTTTTTTGCAGTAATTATTTATCTGATATTTTTCAAAGACGCTCGCAATAATTTTTTATGGGGGGTATCACTAGTACTTTTAATCGGGATCAGTTTTTCCTCTCTGGTAGTAAAAAGGAATCAGGCTTATGCTACACCTTCATCGCTATGGGCGGATACGTTCAAAAAAAACCCCAACAAACTGAGTGCGGGTAAAACTTTGAGTATTCACTATCTAATGGAAGAAAAATATCCCAATGCCCTCAAAACTCTCAATGATTTATTGAAGATTAATCCCGGACTTTACGATGTCCACCAGAACATGGGCCTCGCATTTAAGTACCTAGGAGATATGACTAATGCAGAAATAAAATTTAAAGATGCAATCAGCATCAAGCCCCAGGCACCAGAAGCTCACTATAATCTTGCTAGCCTCTACGGAAGCCTAGGCAAGCATATTGAAGCCAGCAAAGAGTTNGATATCTCTGCCAAACTTTTCATAGGCCATGTAAATGGTCCGCCGCACCAATTTTATTTAGATAAAGCACGTACTCACAATCAGGCTGGGATTACATACATCAATTCCAAAAAATATGAAAAAGCATTNCAGCANTTTGAAAAATCGGTCAAACAAAACCCAAAATTGTTGGAAGCGCGATTCAACCTTGCTAAACTTCTACTCGAACTTAAAGACGATAAAGTCCAAACCGCCATTCACTTAAAAGAAGCTCTAAAACTGAATCCCACGCCATCACAGGCGCAAGTACTGCAAAATTTACTTACTCAAGCAGGACAATAATTATTTCTTGATTTGACCCTATAGCGAGTTTCGACTATGCTGGTGCAAATCCATAAGTGTTCAATTTCATTTTTTTTATGCCATATTTTCGCTTTTTATTCGCATGACTATTCCATTGAATTGCCATAGTTTCTATTCCTTGCTACGCGGAACAGCGAGTGTCAAAAACCTAGTCCATCGAGCATCGGATCTTGAATTCCCCGCATTGGCTCTGACTGATACCAACGCAACTTACGGTGTGGTAGATTTTCAGAAATCAGCCCTATCCCATGGTATTCGGCCAATATTCGGTGCTGAAATCGATGACCCTAAAACCGGGACACATGCCGTCTTACTCGCAAAAAANCTGCAGGGCTTCGGTGAAGTATGCCGGGTTGTCACCGATCGCAATTTAAAGTCAGACTTCTCTCTGGCCTCGCGCCTTCGTAATTGCAACGACAACATTATTATTTTGAGCCCGTCTCTTGAAATCATCGCTACAGTGGCAAAAGCGCGCGGTAGTCTTAATCTGGGAATCGAGCTCATACTCTGGCAAAGCGGTGAGATACAACGCTGGGAATTTTCACAGAAACACCGCATTCCTTTGGTGGCTTCAAACCGNGTTTTTTTTCCACAACCAGAGGACTGGGAAACCCATCGACTCTTAACAGCAATCCGCCTGAATACTGCCTGCCTTACTTCGACNGATACAATCAGTCGTCAAGCGTGGCTGAAACCACAATCTGAAATGCAACGTTTATATCGTTACATTCCTCAAGCATTGGAAAATAGCCACCGTGTTGCCGAACAATGTGACATGACACTCCCGATTGGGAAATTACAATTTCCTCCCTTCGATCTTTCTCCCGGCCAAACGCATATCGGACAATTACGCAGTCTTGCGTGGCAGGGTGTACGCAAACAATACAACTCTATCAGCAAACATATTCGCCAGCGCTTGCAATATGAATTAAATACGATTGAGAAAATGAAGCTCGCATCCTATTTCCTTCTAGTATGGGACATTGTTCGTGAAGCGCATCAACGCGGCATCCCCACAGTGGGTCGTGGTTCGGCAGCCAACAGCCTCGTGTGCCGATCTCTCAACATCACGGAAGTGGACCCGATTGAAAACAATCTTTACTTTGAACGNTTCCTTCACGAACAACGCGAAGACTTCCCGGACATTGATATCGANTTCCCCTGGAACCGTCGCGATGAAATGATTCGTTACGTCTTCGGTAAGTATCCTAGCGTCGCCTTGATTTCTACACATATTCATCTCGGCAGTCGNTCTGCNTTGCGGGAGGCCGGCAAGGCTCAAGGCCTATCCCCTATCGATATCNACCGGNTCACTCAACGCTTACCCCATTCCNCTGATATGAANAATCTTGAAGCAGTACGCGATACCATCCCCGAATGCCGAGATCTACCATTGGAAGATCCGCCATTCTGNAACATGATTGCGGCTGCAAAAAAAATTGTTGGACTGCCACGCCATATTTCNATCCATTGTGGCGGGATCGTTGTCAGCACAAAACCGATTACCGATTTGATTCCACTGCAAAAAACGCCAAAAGGATTTGAAGTCACACAATATGATATGTACCCCGTCGAAGATCTCGGACTGTTGAAAATCGACCTGCTTGCACAGCGTGGACTTGCAGTCGAGGTCGATGCGGTGCAAGCGGTGCGCGAGCATACACCACTTGATCTTTCTTGTATCGATCCAGGTTCCGATCCAGCAGCTCAAGCCTTAGTGCGCGAAGGAAAAACCATGGGCTGTTTTTATATCGAAAGTCCGGGAATGCGAAACTTGCTACAAAAACTTCGCGTGGACTCTTTTGAAAAGCTGACTGCTGCCAGTTCCATCATTCGCCCCGGCGTCTCTTCTAGTGGCATGATGCAGGCTTATATCAACCGCCACAACGGGAAAGAAGCAATCACTTATCTGCATCCCAAATTGGAAGAAGTACTTTCAGAAACCTACGGCATCATGATCTATCAGGAAGACGTTCTTAAAGTAGCCCACTTGGTGGCTAATATGAGTCTGGGTGAAGCAGAAGGTTTGAGAAAGTGCATGAGCAAGAAACGCGATTGGGAACGTATGGAAACTTATCGCGAGCGTTTTCTAACCGGTGCAAAAGAAAATGGCGTATCTGAAAACATCCGCAAGGAAATCTGGAGGAACATAGATAGCTTTGCCGGATACTCGTTTTGCAAAGCACATTCTGCCTCATTTGCATTGGTCTCTTACCGAGCGGCTTATTTGAAAGCACATTATCCCGCAGAGTTCATGGCNGCGGTACTTACCAATGAGGGCGGGTTTTACGATCCCTGTGCGTACATTGAAGAAGCNCGCCGNTCAGGAATCAAGATTCTNTCNCCTCACATCAACCANAGCCNCTATGAGTTTTTTGCTGAGCGATCAGACGCAATNCGTATCGGCCTGATGCAAGTACGAGGATTGAGTCGTAGCACTATCGACCGAACTACAAAAATCAGACAAAAAGGAATATTTGAATCGGTCCACGATTTTCTCATACGGGTAACACCGGATTTATCCGAAGCGGAAACGCTTATCCATTGTGGTGCNCTCGATGGTTTAGGACCATCACGTCCTACGATGTTTGTAGAGGCTCTTCTATGGCANCGGAGAAATCCCTCGTCACGGGAAAGAAGACAAACGCTGTTACCTCTGAATATTGACCACCAATACNGGATTCCCGAATTTTCCAGNCTTACNGAAACAGATAAACTCCTTACCGAAATAGATNTGCTCGACATGGCGGCAACGGCACACCCTATGACTTTACATGGAATCACAAATGAGAATTGGCCTAANGGCTTCACACGAGCGCGAGACCTAGATAAAGCACGCCGAAGTTTCGTAAGTATGCTGGGAATCATTGTCACCCATAAAAGCACTCGCACGACTCAAGGGGAACTGATGAAATTTATCAGTTTTGAAGACCCTACAGGAACATTTGAAGTCACGTTGTTCCCCAAAGTCTATCAACAATTTGGGCATATCCTAATAGGCAAAGGTCCCTTTATCATTAAGGGTAAGGTTGAAGAAGATAGCGGTAGCCGGACGGTGACAGCCCTATGGTTAGCTTCCCTCAAAGAACCCATAACCTGCTAATGGGTTGTTTATCTTATTAGTTTTTTTTATCTGATTTTTTGGCTATACTCAGTCCGAAGTTTCTCGACTTGTGGAGGATCGGGATGAAGCATTTAATTAATGCTAAATTAGGAGTTATGCTAGCTATTGGCTTATGCCAAGTGTCTGCCTACGCGAATCTTCTCGACCCGAAAAAAAAAGAACAGGTACCTAACAATTTAGCCCCAGTCTCTCAATTCAACTCTGTCCCACAACCTGCTTTATCCGAAATCAGCTACAACAAAAAATTAGCTTCCAAGAAAATAAGCCTGCGTTTTGAAAATCTTTCCTTAATTTATGTTCTGCAAAATATTCAACAGGAAACCGGAGTTTTGTTTTCCATCGACCCTGCAATGCAAACCATCCCTTTCAGCGCAACCATTCAGGCAGACAACTGGGAAACTGCGATAAAAAAATTATTCAAAGGATTCAGCCGCGTTGAGATATGGACNGGTAACCTTAAAACAAGTCGAATCTGGTTCGTTTCAGGAAGAAGAACTCAACCAAAACGTTTTCTACAAACAAAAAGGGTTACCCTTCCATAGCTACCACCAAACTTATCTAAATACAGATGAAAGCTTGACCCCAAACATTGTAAATATCCGCTTAAANCTGGCAAATTACGTTAAAAAATGCAAAACTGTACATCGATGNACACACTAACCTTTTATTTTATAATAATTTACCATANTAGAATAATATAGTATTATAAATATATTTATTGGAATATTTATTAATATTTATTTTTATTATGCAGAATANCGTATTANAANTATATTTATTNGNAAATTTNATTGATATTTATTTTTTATNAGGNANNAAATGTTAAAAAAATNATACAAATTTATGATTTAGTGTTATTCATTTTCCCCTTGGAAAAGCGTTATTCAAAAATTAAGAAATTAAATTTGAATTAAAGTATTTGATTTATAAAGGGTAAAGGGTTTTCTAAAATTTAGCGCTATTTTTGGCCTGATAATTGCTAAATATTTGAATGTAGCATGAAAAACCTGATGAAGAAGGGTGGTTGTTGGGGCTATCTTTTGGAGTTGGCCTCAACACCATCTCTTTCATAAGGTTTTAACCGTGAGAATAAAAATTTTATTGAAAAGATAACGGAGCTAAATGGTGCCAGTTTCGCAAGTTTTTTTATTTCTTTTTAAAAGCTAACAAGAAATCGATCACTCTTTCTAGTTGATCACCTGTAACAAACTGTTTCACGTCTTGTTTATCTGCATTATCTTTATCATGAAAATTTTTAAAATCACCCGAAAACTTTTTTCTTCCCTCGTTGTTTGAGAAAGAATATTCATCAAGAAGTCGCACACCTTTGTTCCCACCTTTACCTTTGAGGCCGTGGCAGAAAAGGCAGTTATTTTTATAAACTTCAAAACCCTGCCTCGCCTCAATAGAAGTATCAGCAACTTTTTTAAGAGGCATATAATAATCGTTCAGCCTCACAAATTCGAGTTGCCTTATATTCGCTGTTAAAAATCGCTCTTCAAATGGAGGATCCTTACTATCAGGCACAATAACGAGAAGCGGGTTTAACCAATCTGGCTTTGAGGAACCCAAGCTGACTTTAATTTTTGTAGCTAGATGCAGATCGTATCTGTGGATATCCGAAAAAGAAAGAAGTCCTTGGTAATCATCAAAGCAATTGAGCAAAATAGCGTCTTCACCATTTTTCAATTGAAACTGGTCAATTAGTTTTAGAATGGAAACCGCTTCAAACTCAGTGCCGCTATATTTCAAGGCACGGTCAAAATAAGAACTCGGTATTCTTCTTATTCCTAATGCTTCAAACTTTGTAAGAGTCCAGAGTCTTGAAGATACTTTGCCAAAAGAATCGGACAAAGTAATACGATAAACATTTTCAGAGCTTTTTTCCTTCACCTTTTCCTGTTTTCCAGCACAAGAGGCAGCAATCAGCAAAAATATTGCTATAAACACGCAAAAAATTTGTCTCACCTGTTAAAACCCTCTATTATGAATAAAAGTTTTCAAAGACTTAATACTTACAAACTAACCCAAGGCACTACAGCCTTTAATTTAACATGGAACTAACATCTACTCCTGAAATCAGTCCTGAAAAGATGGATTTTCGTGCTTACTCGATATCCTGGAATCTCACTAAGCGGTGCAACCTCAATTGTGACCATTGTTATCTCGATGCAGAGTTTCGAGGCGGACTCAAAACCGATGAATTGAATACTGAGGAATGTTTCCGTGTGATCGATCAGATTGCAGAGGTTAACCCCAACGCATTTTTAATTCTCACTGGAGGCGAGCCATTATTAAGGCCTGATATTTACGATATCATCCGTTACGCTGCCGACAAAAAGTTCATGGTAGTGCTCGGCACTAATGGCACGATGATCAATCGTGTTAACGCCGAAAAGATTAAAGCAGCAGGCGCGCATGGGGTTGGCATCAGCATTGATTCCATGAATCCGGATAAGCACAACAAGTTTCGTGGCGTAGAAAAGGCATGGGAACATTCCATGGAGGCATTCGATATTTTAAATGAAGTGGGCGTTGATTTCCTCGTGCAAATGTCTGTTTCCGATATGAACTACAAAGAAATCCCTGACGTCGTTGAGTTCACAGAAAAAATAGGCGCTATCGCATTCAATCTCTACTTTCTAGTTTGCACCGGGCGTGGTCAAGGAAACACAGACATTTCTAATGCTGCTTATGAAGAAGCCTTGAAAATGCTTTACGAACAGCAGATGAAATACAAAGGCAAATTGATGATCAACTCTAAATGCGCGCCTCAATACAAGCGCGTAGTATATGAGAATGATCCAGAATCGGTATACACCCGTACCTATTCTGGTGGCTGTCCAGCGGCGACACATTATAGTCGAATATCACCCGAAGGTAACTTAACCCCCTGCCCTTTTATTGAAGAGTCGGTGGGTAATTTAAAATCGCGTTCCTTTAAAGACTTATGGGAAAATGCGCCACTAATGGTCCAGCTGCGCGACCGTAAAGAATTGGATGGGAAATGCGGTACTTGCGAATTTTCCGCAATGTGCTCAGGGTGCCGCGCACGAGCCTTTGCCGAAACCGGAAATTATATGGATCCCGATCCTTCCTGTGATTATGAACCCGGGAAGTACGGTGGCAAAGCCATCACTTTAAAAGTTGAGGACACACTTGGGTTAGAAGTTGAGTTTCAGACTCAATGGACACCGGAAGCTAAAGGCCGGTTAGACCGTATCCCCTCTTTTGCTCGAGGCATGGTGGTAAAAGGGATAGAAAAATTTGCTGCAGAGCGAAATATAAGAATTATTGATGAAGCTGTTGTAAAAAAGTCGCGAGAAGAAATGATCGAAAAACGTGGCGCAATGTTCCCCTTCCTGAAAAAATTCATCAACTCAGAAGAGCGATAAATTAGGAAACGAAGTTCTCCGTTTTCCAATTCACTTCCAATTGAAGAGGATTACCTGATCTGCTTTGATAATTAACATAACTGTGTTCCGCACCAAAAAGATAAAGGTCGCGCGTGATTTGGACATCCTGCTTGCANTAATGAATGATCTTGTCAATTTTTCCTTCCTTGTACCATTGTAAGGAAATTAAACCATCAGCAGATTTTTTTGCATTCAAAGTATGTTCAGCTANATGATTGAGGCTAAGGCGAAAGTTTAGTAACTTCTTTACATCAACCAGCATATCGAAAGTATTGATCTCTTGAAGNTCAAAATCAGANTACGGCTGTAGCACGGTGTAATCAAATCCAATCACATTAAAACCAACGACCAAGTCTGCCGTCTGAAGTTTTTCTACCAGTTTTTTGGCATCTTTTTCTTCATAGACGAAATAGTCCTGGTCCACGCTATCCCAAACNACTCCAATCGCCAANCCCATTTTGTGGATGTTGCCCCAGCCACCAACTTCATCTGCGCTTTTTTGGGTTTCCAAATCAAAATATTGGATACGAGGTTCGGTTCCCAGTTTAATTGTTTTGGCAGGCTCTTCTTCATAAGAATCGCCAAATAGATCGAATTGATCAGACATGATTTTAGGGGTGATTATGGATATATTTACAATTTATCATCCTGACAACCTAAATCAACAATTATTTGATAAAGCCTTATTTTTTAAATATCTATANGGTTATCAAACTTTTGTCTAGTCCCTTTCAAAGGCAACGCTTTAAAACTGCTTTTAACCCTTTAAAACATTAAAGTTTGGCTTTTTTAAGACCGATAAATCAAAAGATATTTGGGGAATTCAGCTTATAGAAATCAGTTGAAGGGGNCATAAGTGGCTCAAAATGCAATATTTGGTATTAATTCTAACCTGGATACAGGTGGAATTATTGATAATCTGATAACCCTTCAACGCCAGCCCATCACTATCGTTGAGGCAAAGAGAGCNTTAGAAGAAGCCAAACTACTCAGCTTTCAAGACCTCAAAAATCGTCTGCAAAACTTCAAAAGTGTGGTCAATACCCTGAACACCGAATCACGNTTTCTTTCAACAGTCGGAACATTTTCTAANAACAGCTCGACGGATACCAATAAAGTCGCCACACTCGGCACCAACAGCTCCGCTACATCTGGGACATTTTCCTTAGTGGTTAACAATCTGGCTCGTGAGACCAAACTTGTTTCTTCCGGTTTCGCAGCCACATCTGGTACCGTCAGTACGGGAACTCTTAATTTAACAGTTGGGAGCACCACCACTAAAATTAATATTGATAGAAGCAATAATACTTTGGAAGGGCTTCGGCTCGCCATTAATAATTCTGGCGCCAATATTCAGGCCACATTTCTGAATGATGGAAGTGCAACTAACCCTGTCAAGCTAGTTGTATCTGCAACAAAGACAGGACTAGACAATGCAATCTCCGTTTCCTTAACTTCAAACTTATTTGGAGCGGGGCTCCAAAGCCCGATGACATTTTCTGAAGTACAAACTGCTCAAAACGCAAGTTTTGTACTAGATGGAGTGGCGGTAACAAAAGCCAATAACACTGTCTCGGANGTCATCTCAGGCACAACCCTTCAATTAGANTCAGCGGGCTCCGGTATAATCACATTNANNCCAGATGAAGATGCTATTAAAGAAAAAATCCAGAACTATGTAGATGGATTTAATGAAATCATGCAGCATCTGACCAAAGAATTAGCTTTAACAGCATCTACCGGCGAAACGGGAGTTTTATTTGCAAATTTCACTGTCCAAAATTTACAACANACATTACGAGAAATAATCACTGATAAAGTAGTTGGTGTAAATGGGAGTTTAGAGTATTTATCACAAATTGGTATACGTACTCAGTCGGATGGAACACTCTCCATTAATGATGGAGACCTTAGCACTGCCATTGCTGGCAGCATAGAAAACGTTACTCAGTTGTTCTCCAGTGCAGGAGCTGCCAGTAACAGCGCTGTTACATTTGTTGGATTTACTTCAAAGACAGAGCCTGGGACCTATAATGTTCGAGTATCANACGGTGTACCTCAATTGGCCGCTTCAGGTACCACAACTTTTACAGACGCCGTGGGCAATGGGAATTTTTTTGCTGGAGCCGCAGGCAGTAATGCTGAAGGATTAAATTTTCGNATAGGCAATCTNTCCGATGGAAATTATGGAACACTCACTCTATCAGTAGGAGTGGCACAAATAACNAATCGGGTTATAGCCCGATTGACTGATGCATCGTTGCAAGGCCCGCTTGAGGCAGAGATAGACAGTTCCAAAGAAACCCTTCTTGAATTTGATCAAACAGTTACCGATTTAGAAGAAAGACTTGTATTGTTTGAGTCAAACCTGCGTGACCGTTTTACTAATCTTGAGGTTGTTTTGGGAAGATTGAACTCACAGCGTGATGCNTTTGATAGTTCAATTAAAGGTATACAAGCCTTATTTTCAGGAAGCAAATAAAAGGGAAAATAGAAATGGTTCCATCTAAATATCANGATCAGTACCGNAGAAACCAAATCTCCACCTCTAACCAGGGCCGTCTAATTTTAATGATGTATGAAGGCGCTATTAAGTTCACTACGATGGCTGCAAAAAGTATTAAACAGGGTGACGCTTCCAATCAGGGGAANTATATTCAAAAAGCCCATGATATTATAAACGAGCTTTCACTCTCTCTGGATTTTAAAAAAGGTGGCGATGTTGCACCTCGTCTAGAATCCCTTTATCAGTTTGCGCTAAGTCAATTGACTCTTGCCAATATTAAATCTGATCCAAAACCTTTGCAAGCTGTGTTAAATATCTTGAACCGTCTTTTAGAAGGATGGGTCAAAGTTTATGAAACATCCACTAACACGAACCAGAATGAAACCGGGCAACCTAAAAACATAACCTCAAAGTGTTAAATTACTCTCAATTCCAACAATAGTTTTTGCCTCCCTCCTTTTTCCAACGGTAGAAGTTTCTTTTGACATATTCCCTTTTCCTATGATAAAAACTTGTTCTCTTTTTCTCCCAATAACTTAAGAAAAATTCATGAAGATCCACGAATATCAAGCTAAAGAAATTTTAAGAAAATACAATGTTCCTGTTCCTANCGGAGTTTTGGTTTCTTCCAAATCNGAAGCAGCAAAAGCTGCTAAAAAAGTGGGNACTAAGGTGGTCGTTGTAAAAGCGCAAATTCATGCCGGTGGTCGGGGTAAAGGCGGTGGNGTTAAATTGGCTAAAAGCCCTGNAGAGGCNGAAAAACACGCTGGAAATATTNTTGGCATGACTTTAGTTACACCACAGACAGGAGCCGAAGGTCGACTAGTTAAAAAAGTNTTAATNGAAGAAGGCATGGCCATTGCCAAGGAACTCTACATGGGCATTCTGGTTGACCGAGAAACCAGTCAGGTTCTAATCATGGCTTCAGAGGCCGGCGGAATGGAAATCGAAGAAGTAGCAGCTAAAACGCCGGAAAAAATTTTTAAAGAGACAGTCGATCCAATAATCGGGGTTCAACCTTATCTAGCNAGAAAAATTGCCTTCGCATTGAATTTAGAGGGCGCAGCATTAAAAGCTATTATTCCCTTCATTATCAATCTCTACGATGCATTCGCAAAAGAAGATTGCTCNATGCTGGAAATCAATCCACTGGTCATTACATCAGATGACCGCGTATTNGCACTCGATGCAAAGGTAGATATTGATGATAATGCGATGTATCGACATAAAGACACACAAACCTATCGCGACACCGACGAAGAAGATCCAACAGAAGTGGAGGCAAGCAAGTTTCACCTCAACTATATTAAACTGGANGGCAACATTGGTTGTATGGTTAATGGTGCCGGACTGGCAATGAGCACAATGGATATAATTAAATTATCCGGTGGTGAACCNGCTAACTTTNTGGATGTNGGGGGTGGTGCCGATGAAGAGATGATTGAAAATGGCTTTAGAATTCTTATCTCAGATGCATCAGTAAAAGGAATTTTTATTAATATATTTGGCGGTATTCTTCGATGCGATGTTCTAGCNAGAGGAGTAGTTGCTGCAACTAAAAAACTCCATATCAAAATTCCAATCGTGGTTCGAATGGAAGGCACGAATATGGAAGAAGGGCATCAAATTCTCNAAGANTCAGGTCTCAATTTTTTAATTGGGGATGGAATGAAGGATGGNGCCCAAAAGGTGGTCAAAGCAATTAAATGAGNATACTNGTTGACGAAAAAACTAGNCTGATNACTCAAGGTATNACAGGTCGAGAAGGCATGTTTCANACCGANCAATCNATGAAATANGGAACAAAGGTTGTNGGTGGTGTGACACCGGGCAAAGGCGGACAAACTGTTATGGGAAAAGTTCCCGTTTTCAATACGGTAGCTGATGCTGTTAAAAAAACAAAAGCCAACGCCACGATGGTTTTTGTTCCACCGCCTTTTGCAGCAGATGCAATTTTAGAAGCAGCCGATGCAGGAATTGAACTCATCATCTGTATCACAGAAGGCATTCCCGTTAGCGATATGATAAATGTTTATAAATATATTCAGGGGACGAAAAGCAGACTGGTAGGACCCAATTGCCCTGGTGTAATTTCCCCTGGAAAGGCAAAAATNGGGATCATGCCAGCGCACATTCATAAGAAGGGTAATGTTGGAATCATTTCTCGAAGCGGTACTTTAACTTACGAATGCGTTGGGCAACTGACTTCGCTAGGAATTGGTCAATCTACATGCGTAGGAATTGGTGGTGANCCTATTATCGGCTCACGTTTCATTGACATATTAGCGCTTTTCCAAAAAGATCGAGGCACCAAAGCCATTTGTATGATTGGTGAAATTGGAGGTACAGCTGAAGATGAAGCAGCCTACTACATTAAAAAACATGTAACAAAGCCTGTTGTTGGGTTTATCGCAGGACAAACCGCNCCTCCAGGCCGGCGAATGGGCCATGCGGGTGCCATTATCTCGGGAGGGCAAGGCACCGCAGAGGAAAAAATGAAGGTCATGAAGCGGTGCGGAATTAAGGTAGTAAAAAGCCCTGCAGACCTGGGAAAAACTATTCAAAAAGTTCTTTAGCAATTAGAATNNAGTATTAGTTGTCATCCTCGCTGGANGGTACATCTTCATAAGATAGGTAGTCCAACCGACTCTCATAATCCAGTTGATCAAAAGGTTTGCCCTGCCTAAAACTCGAAAAATGCAGATCAGCGTAAACTGAAATAATAGCGTGAAGAACTTCATGCTCTTCCATCCCTTGTTCTTTTAGTCTCTTAAAAGTTTTTTCGACACATTCTGGTTGTCCTGTACGAAGTTGGCTATCAACGATGGTGTGTAAAACCGTATGCACAAATGGGCTGACAATCTGCCCATTAATTTCTTGTGGGTAGGCAGCCATTTCCCCCTGGGCCCAAATTTCTTCAAATTCAGGGTGAAGATCCATAACATGGGCAATGCGCGCGTCTAACTCTTCAAGATCTCGACCATGCTGCCTATCTGAGGCTACTCTTAAAATTCGTGTTTGGGTTTCCTTATCAAATTGCACAGAAATTACTCAAAAAGGTTAAAAGGATTATTATTTTTCTACTTAATGGCTTAAATGTTTCTTTGGGTCAAGGAGTTTCAGAGAAATGCGTTCTGCGGTCTTTACCTTTATCTCCGTAAACCATAAAGACACGTTTCCCCTGCCGCATATGGTATTTCGCCCAAGCAGGAGACTTTCCCTCATAACTAGCATCAGGGTCTTCTCCTTCTGCTTTCAAGTAGTCTGGGTAGTCCAGCCCCGCCTCATAAGCATCTACTAGTAGGCATTCAGTGGTGAAGCCTTTGCCTACTAAACATATTTTACTGAGAAACTGTTCAATTTTAGCAGGGTCACTCATTTCAATAGGTTGCATAGTTTCTTAGGTATAAATTTCAGTTATAAGCTGTAATACAACTTAGTTGGCCAGTGGGTGATAATCACGGGTTTTATGGAACAAACCTTGTATTTCAGGTATATTAGCATATGATATTTACTCTTCAAAGCTACATAAGAAGTAGCGCGAAAGATAAACCTCAATATGAGTAAACAAATGCTTATTCAAGATAACCTGGTTCTAACCCGTTCAGACCCTTCAGGTATGGGTGGTACCCAACTTATTTATCGCGTTAAAAACTATGGGTTGTCGGCGGTTAACAGGCCTCAGGAAGAAATTGCCCAGATCCACTGGGAAGTTGAGGTCATAAAATTTAAAGATGATTCCATTTCAAGTTTTGAAGCTTGTCATACAACAGAACTGGCAGACAAAACTCTGAAGTTTTACACAGATAAATCTTTAAACGAGTTCATTGAAAAATCTTTTCAATACCTTGAGGAGTTGGGTTCACTGGAGAAAATGTTACCTCAGGAGCCCTAGAAAATATTGATAGGCTAAAACCCACATAAAAGCACATTTTTTATAGGCTTAGGGCTTGACAGTTACCACTATTGTTTCTAAGATATGTCTCTTTTTGAAGAAACGGGTGGGTTCTAAGTAAAGAGCATATTCCTCTTCTTTAGCCCCGCTCTTTTAAATAGTTATTTTAATTTATTCCAGAATTTTTTTTCCAGTTCTGAGCGCTGATATTTTGAAAAAATAAGGAGTTTAATCATGGCAAATGTAGTTGGTAGTTCAGTTTGTAGAACCGCCGTTGATGAGGGAAAACCTGAAGATTGGGTACCAGGGGGTGAAAGACAAACAGTGGTAGACCCAATGAAAATGTTTCACGAACTTCCCAGAGAACAGCTTTTTATTACAGGTAGTGAAGCAGCTAGGGAATCGATGAGACGAGCAAACATTGACATTGCTATCGCCTATCCGATCACTCCACAAAGTGAATCCATGCAGCAGGCCGGCTATCTTTACGATGAAGGCTATATCAAAGAGTATTACCGAGCCGAAGAAGAGATTGGTACCTTCTCCGCTATTTCAGGTGCCTCCCGTGCAGGAGTACGTAGCCTGACAGCAACTTCAGGCCCTGGCCTAATGCGCGGTATGGAAGCAATCAGCTCTTGGCCAGGTGCAAGAACACCTATTATTATGCTGAATATGTGCCGGGTTATTAATACACCACTTGCTATTCAACCTG
>NZYH01000016.1 GCA_002697825.1 Nitrospina sp.
GTTCAATTCCTTCTTCAATGACGCCTGCGCCAAGATAGCCTACCCCTGATTCGATGGCAGCTTTGGCGCAGGGAAGAGCCCCGTGACCATAGGCATCAGCCTTGATAACAGCCATTATATCGGTTTTTGAACCTAGAGCAGTTTTTAAATTTTGAAGATTATGTTTAAAAGCCTTCAAATTTATTTCAGCGCGAGTCGCCCGGTGATGAGCCATAGATAGACTTAAGATGGGAAATTTTTATTCTCTTCGGGTTCTTCCGGTATTGGACAATCGACCACTCTTTTTTACTGGCGGACCGGCGGTGCGAATAGCTCGACAGCACATATTATCTTCATCTTTGGCTTTTTTACTAACTTGGTAAGCGCGATCACTATAAAAGTTATAAGCCATTGCATTCCTTCCCGATTCTTCTATGCACCAGTAGTTCGAACCACATCCTTCGGGGAATTTATAGTCAAGGTGAACAATATCACCATTGAAGTCCGAGTTTTTGCTCTCATGATCGTAAAGGTTTCTACATTCTTGGCTTTTGGGTAGGCGCCAATCTTCATGGCCTGCGAATTTTTGCTCATTTAACCAGGCAATATAATTGTGAGCACCTTTCCAGGCACACCATTTATTGCGCATTTGATAACTATCTTCTTTGGTCCACATCAGATTGTAGCGTGTGTCCGATATGGTACCATTTTCGTTGTCTTTAAACCGTTCTTCGTCTGTCATGATTCTTTAAAATTGTTTTGAATGGTGTAGTATACTCTGTGGCCTCCGGAAGTGGAGACACATTACTTTATAATAATACTATGTAAGGGCAAAGTTTTTTTATTAACTTTTTCCGGGCACGCCTCGGAATTTTGGATGGAAATGTTATGCCAAAAATTGAAATAAAAACATTTTTTTACGATTTAATTCATTGCAAAGACAAAATCTTTGAGACCTTTGACAAGTGGGACAAAAAATATGATGAAGATGAAAGAGGTCCTCTGGTTGCTGGAATGCGGGAGTGTAAAGATGCGGAGCTTATTACATTATTGATGAATATTCAGAAGCTTGCAGCCGGTTATGAGCAAATAAAAGAGCTAATGGATCAAGCCGAGCAAGAACTGGTTGATGAGGCTATGGATGACGATGATCCAGAGGATGAAGATTTTTAATTGGTGAGTCTCCTTTACCAATAATTTAATAGCTAGATGTATTCGGAACAGAAATAAAAAATACCTGCGTGAATGGGTTATTGCAAGTTAAGCGGAAACCCAGAGGTAGGATCAATGATTATTCGGGTGAGGGTTTGGTGACCGCCAATCCATAGAGAATGATCTTGTGCGGCTTCAAGGCTAAAGATAAATTTAGATTTAAGTCCATTTATGCGCGAGAAATTTAGAAATTTTTTCCCATCGAATAAACTCAATCCATCATTAGTTCCAATCCATAAGCCACCGGAATGATCTTCTTCGATTGAAAGAATGAAATTTCCTGGCAATCCATCTTGAGTGGTAAAATTTCTGAATTTGAAGGTTTTTGTATCTAGTAGACTCAAACCACCACCCCAGGTGCCAATCCACAAACGGTTTTTTTCATCTAGCAACATGGACACTATGTAGTTGGGTTTGTAATCTGCTGTTTGGATATTTGGAATCGATGGAGAAGCATTATGATGTTGTCCTTTAAATAGGGACATGATTTCTCTATTCTTCTCCTTGACCAAATTATAAGATGCGCCAAGCCCATTGGTGTTATTAAGTCCTTTCCATTTACCTTTATAGTAAGTGGATATACCTGATTCAGTACCGAACCAAATTCGACCCGATTTTTCTACTTCTACCGCATAAACCCAATCATCGATCAAACCCCCATCAGAATTTTTTACAGTAAAGCTTGCCCAAGTTTTTGCGATATCTTGGTTAATATTAGAAAAATTTACACCGCTCCAGGTCGCCAGCCAGATTTTTTCTTTATCCCATGCAATATCGTATACGAAGGCATCGTTCAAACCATCGGGAGTATTATAATTTTTCCAGTTTGATCCATTGAAATAACTAAGTCCTCCTCCATAGGTACCTATCCATGGCCACCCATTTTTATCTAGGGAAATCGCAAAAATTCCATTACTTAGAAGCTGGTGTTTATTGTCGTAAACTTCAATTTGTTCTTCTTCCTTAGTGTCATAGCGTATAAGTCCATTGCTAGTTCCAATCCAAAGATATTTTTTACCTGCCCTAATAACCTTGATGTTACGCGTATTAAGTGTAAACGTATCTTTTTTCAAAATATGAGGATAAGGTTCTCCAGTTGTAATTTTCTCTATTTGTTTTTCAAAAGAATCAACAAAATCCGGCAGCAAATATAAGTAAATAAGGACTATTATTATATGAGACCAGGTTACCTGTTGCGATTTGGAGTAGTGTTTTGCTAGCATGGCATATTTGGGAGCATTGAATAAGATCAAAAACTATACAACATTTTTTATTTGTTTGTCATTTCTTTGGGGATGCTGTGACTGTGATCAGAATGGCGGGCTTTCTGCATTGGATAGAAAAGAAATGGTTCTTATACCATCAGGAGATTTTCTTATGGGAACCAATAAGGTTGACAAAGATGACACGCATAAAAAAATTGGAGCAGTAAAGCCACTTTATCTGGATCAACACCCGGAAAGAAAAGTTTTTTTGGGTTCCTATTATATAGATCGGTATGAAGTGACCAATAAAAAATATATTGAGTTCTTAGAAACAAACCAATTTACTGATCATCCGGCTCATTGGAATGAGGGTATTTACCCAGAAGGGCAAGGCGATCATCCGGTAACGCAGGTAACCTGGTGGGAAGCCTGGTCTTTTTGCCAATGGGAGGATAAGCAGCTTCCTACTGAAGCGCAATGGGAAAAAGCAGCCAGAGGACCTAATGGACTTTCTTTTCCTTGGGGAAATGAGTATAAAAAAGGAAATGCTAATGTTGGGATTGAGGGAGATAGGCAAACGGTGCCCGTCAACGCGTATCCGGAAGATTCCAGTCATTATAAAGTAATTGGGCTTTCTGGAAATGTTATGGAATGGACTTTAAATTGGTACCTTCCTTATCCTGGNAATAGNCGTAAAGAATTTCGTTTTGGAAAAACGTTTAAAGTTCTAAGAGGAAATGGTTTCCAAAGGGCGGGTCATTATTTTTTGGAAGCTTATAAATATTCATTTACAAGAACCGAAGCCAACCCAAATGATTTTTTTGAAAATGTTGGTTTTCGCTGTGTGAAGAATATATNATGATTGGGATCATCAATTTAATANATTTATTTAAAGAAATTTACAGTCTTTGTTTTGAAAGGACAATCCATGATTAAGAAAAATTCTGTTGTTAGTATGAGTTATTGCTTAAAAAATACAAATGGAGTGGAACTAGATCGAGCCGAGAAGGGCCAGCCTTTTACTTATCTTCACGGTACGGGGCAAATGATTCCTGGCTTGGAAAAAGAATTGGAAGGCCTTGGTGTTGGAGACAAAAGAGACGTTACTGTTCCTCCCNAAGAAGGATATGGTGAATTAAACCCACAGTTAAAGATGCAGGTAGATAAAGCTAATTTCCCAAAAGATGCAGATATCCAACCTGGAATGCAATTTGAAGGCCAAGGCGACGGTGGAACTCGAACAGTCTTTACAGTAAAAGCTGTGGTGGGTGATAAAGTTGATGTAGATGGAAANCATCCATTAGCGGGGGAGACATTACATTTCGCTCTTGAGATAACAGGNGTACGAGAAGCTACTGAAGAAGAATTGGGTCAAGGACACATCCACACACCTGGGGATGGTTGTTGTCCACCTGAAGAATAGTTCCAAATAGGATAAGAAATTTTATTTAGGAATGCACAGAAAAATCTCAGCATTCTTCAANTTTGGTATAGGAAAATATCCTTTAAACCAAAACTCAAGCTAGGATGGTATTCTCCAGATTTGCTTCTTTGGTGATTGCTTTTGATATGTTAGCGTCAACAAGGTATGCATCAGATAAGTTGGCTTTAGTAAAGTCGGTTCCATGTAAATTAGTTTCAAGAAGGAAAGCATTTTTCAAATTACATCCTTTAAAGTTTGCATAAGTTAGGTCTGAACCTTCCATATTGGCTTCTTCTCCCTGAACTCCTTCACATTGAGCGTCTTTAAAGTCAACACCAATCAAATTTGAATTACTAAAATTGACATTATTAAAAGTGCAGGAATTGAGGTCTGCGTATTTTAGTATTGACCCTTTCATCTCAACTTCTGTCATTTTTGAAAAACTCATGTCCGATCCCCGGGCATTGACACCACTTAATCGACTCTTATTAATTGTTATTTGCTTCAAGAATGCATAGAGCATTCTTGAAAAAGCAAAATTCGAATTATCAATTGTGGTTGAATAGAAATTTGAATGATCGAGACTTGCGCCATGAAAATTGCAATCATCCAACATTGCCTGTGAAAAATCACAACCCGTTAGGTTTGCATTTTTAAAGTTACAACCCTCAATTGTTGCTTCTTCGAAAGTTATTCCTTCAAGGTTGGCACCAACAAAATTGACATTTTTAATTTTTGTATTTTTGAAATTGGCATTATTTAATGTTGACTCTGAAAAATTAATATCAAGTAGCTCGGCATCTTCCATATTGATATCAATAAGTGTTGCAAAAGCAAAACTTGCACCATTTAGGCTCACCCCTTTGAGGTCAAACCCACTGAAATCGCCACCGTCCTGCTTGGGTTCATCTAGGACTAAAGAAATTATTTCTTCTACATTTGACATTTAACTTTATTCTTTCTGCATTGATGGTGGAAGTAGCGCATTCATGGTACGCTGAATTCTTTGTGGATTGACTCGGTCGTGAATACCCATAACCCCGATCCTAATAGCACGAAATAGGGTGCTTTCCATTTCCGTTCTACTGGATAACTTTACAGCTAGCGGTGTCATAATTAGATTTGCCAATAAAACTCCATAAAATGTGGTAATCAATGCTGTCGCTAAGGCTGGACCAATGGTGTCAGGATTGGAGATATGCATCAACATTTGGATGAGACCAATTAGCGTCCCAGCCATACCAAACACGGGTGCCTGGACAGACATGAATCTAAGNATCTTTTGTCCAGAATTATGTCGTTCCATCAAGGATGTCATTTCTCTTTCCATAATCTCATGTATCTCTTTAGCATTGTATCCGTCGACAATCATAGCAATCCCACTTTTCAAAAACCGATTGTCTAATTGACTTTCCGCATTTTCCAATTGTTTCATGCCGCCTGATCGATATTTAGCCGCCAGTCTCATAATATCGTCAACATAATCTTCTGGTNCATAGGGGTCAGGTTTAAATGCATTTCTGATTACTGGAANCATGNCCATTAATTTATTTGAAGGAAAAGCTATAAAACCAGTAGCAATGGTTCCTCCTATAACGATCAAAAAACTATTTAAATTAATAAATATCCCGGCGTCACCACCTCGGATAATTGCAACAACTATGAGGAAAGTGCCGACCAAGAGGCCCATTAGGGTCCCTGTATCGATCCCTGTTAGTTCTTGGCGCTCTTCTTTCTCAGTTTCTTCAACTACGCCCTTTGCTTCTTGTGTCGCTGTAGCCATAATGCCTTATTTAATAACTTTCATTATATTAACTTGCGACTTTGTCCGATTGGTTCTTGGACTTTATCAGCAGTGAGCGGATAACGTAATCACTTAACCAGGGTATTTTTAATAGTTCTTTTCGGCCACTTGGAATATAAACCTTAAGAAAATCCGATTTTTCAACATTTTCGGGTTTTAATTGCGGGGTCAATTCCGTAACGCAACGTGGCATACAGTTTAATCCAGCATAAGTTTTGNAAAATAGCTCTCCCCATGAGGTGAGATAGGTAGTGGTGATGCTTTTTATTCGTTCAATCCGCTTATTGATAAATTTATTTAATTCATCATTATTTTTACAATCACCGATGTTCCCAATGGTTATTTCAGGTGGAGGTGGTGTTCCAAAGTCAATTACCATGAATAATTGATTTACCTTAGAATCAGCCAATAAGTCATCATTAGATAGTGCTGCAATATTTACAGATGCAATAAACTCATTAAATTGATCAAGCAATACGTGTAAATCACTTTCCTTCATGCCCCGATCAGAATTCAGCTTCATTTGCGTGTTTGTATTATATAGACTATTAAAAACAGCAAAAACTGATAAAAAAGGAAGTGTGCTGGATTTTTTAATAATATCATCGGGGTTAATTTGTTCCAACAATGCCCCGGTTTTTCCCCTAATCAAATACCAAGTTGCTTTATCACGATCTGATTTTTGATCTAGTAAAAATGTCAATTCTTTTTCAGCTGTTTTTCCATCTACTAAAGCACCCAAATTATCTACTTTGTTTGGAGCCGTTCTGTAAAAACTAAACAGTTTTCGTCCTAGTAAATGGGTGTCTTTTTCAGTGATTAAACTTTCGCTTGGATCAAGGTTCTTATTTTCTTCAGAAATATTTTTATATGAGGCCATTAGGATCTTGTTAATACTGTTTCCCAAGTCCACTTTATGCATCATTTGCCAATTCGAATAATCATTAAGTCTCTCAACCTTTTCAGTATCCCAACCCCAATCATTTAGCATTTGTACCAGAGTATTTTTTTTCCAGTTCTTACTTCCATTTTCCAATTCGTCTGGCTCTACTTTTGTTCCTACTTTCAGATAAAAGGCACACCTTAACGCATCTAAAGCTTCTTCATCTTTAGATTCTTTNAAAAACTGCTGCACACGTTCGAACATTCCTAAATAGGGGTCAATATCAAGATAGGGGGTATCTCCAAAATACTTGCCTTTTACCTGATGGCATAAGAGGTTAGATTTGGTATCACTAAACATATACTCTTCGAGTATGCCCATTTTCATGAGGGTTTTGAAGGGTGATTTAAAGGATTTGATCAAAGCCCAAATCGAACCACCAAAAAACTCTCCTTGAGATATATCATCCACATTGCCCATATCAATAAATTCTTCATTTTTTAGCAAAGTTTGTCCATTGGATAACTTCCTATACAATTCGTCATATCGATCATCATCTGAATTAACAGGAGAAATTAACCAGAAGGGAATTTTTCCTGTAACGATAATCATGGTTCGATACATTTCTTCCTTTAGTAGCTTGGCAAGAGCTGAACCGGTGCTTTCACTATCACTTTCACCAAAAATATTATTTTTAACTTCTTCGTAGTCATTTATAAAAAAGTGGGTTTCCAAATTATAGTTATCCCAGGTCCAGTTTTCTATAAGGTTTAGTTTTTTTTGGAAAAGCTTCATGCTCTCTTCGGTAAAGTCATTCTTATTTACGAGAAGGGTGTAGTCTAAATCCGATTTTTTGGTTTGTGCTATGGACCCCACACTTCCCATCAATAGGGCAGTGTGAATAACGGGTTTTAAATCTGGATTTCGGCGAACAATGACATCTGGAAACATTTTTTCAATAGCAAATTGAGCTTCATGATCTAGTTTGAAGTTATGTATTCCGCAGGGTGGATTGCCTTCAAAATAACCCGGCAAACCTTCNTGGTGGACATGGAGCAGCCTGGGGATCAACGAGAAAATAGTGCGGTCAATTTCGGATAGTGTGCTAAGGGTACGATCTATCTTGAATCGATTGAACCTTAGGAAAGCCTGCCGGTTATAAAAAAGAGTTTCCGCATCTGACTTGTTAAGTTTTGGCTCAGTATTTTTAATTTTTGGTTTAGTAGAATCAATCAAAGAATCATTAACTACTGGATCTTCTAAAGTTTCTTTTTCATCGGAAAGGTTACCTTCTGATTTTTTTTCTTCTGAAGCATCCATATTGGCTAACCTAGTATTAGTTTATGAANATTTTTAAAAAATAATTTACTTATTCAAATAGAATTAAAAGACTCTATATANCAGGTTGTCCCGTTTATATATATGTANTCTACTTTGGTTCTCTAATTAACTATTGATCTTTCTTAGTAGTTTTTTCNGCTTCTTTTGCTTCTTTTGCTTCCTTTTCAGCGACTTTAACGTCTTTTAATATTTTTATCTCAACACGCCGATTGGCTGCGCGATGGTCATCACTGGTATTTGGTTTAAGCGGTCGAAATTCACCATAGCCCGTAACAACCATTCTTTTTGCCGGAAAACGCATTGTTTTAATTATAAAACGAGCTACCTTGGAAGCTCGCGATGAGGAGAGCTCCCAGTTAGAAGGAAATTTGGAACTTTTCATGGGAACATTATCAGTATGTCCATCCACAAATACCTGTTTTACCCCTTCTTTCATATCTTTNCNNATNGTGTCNACAATNAGCTTTTCCGCCCCATCACTAAAGAAAGCCTCTCCTGGNGCAAATAAATCTGAAGTAGGNAGACGNTGNAGNATNGTNTTGGTATCACTTCGNACCAAACTTTCNGCATCGACATTATCTTTTACAAGCTCTCTCACACGTTTAAGCATTTTCATCTCATCTGAATTTAATCGTACATTCACATAATCTGTACGCATTTTTTTNGTTTGAAATGAAGACATGACTTCCGCAAATTTATTTGCATCAAGCTTGGATGCAGTAAACATCAAAACAAATATAACCAGTAAAAGTGTGATCATATCTGAATAGGTAACCAAAAAATTCTCNAGNCCNGANGAAAACTCAGATGCTTGNGCTGCACGACTTTCCTGGGTATTGGATGATCCTTCTTCCTTACCCGTTTTATTAAGCTCATCTTCGAGTAAAATTATTTTCATATCCATCTCTTCGTTGTCTTTTTTTAATAATTCCATTTCGACAACCATTTTTCGTCTTTCTTTTTCTAAATCTGTCACTTCATCTTTTAACTCTAGAATAACTTCGGAGGGAAGCATGCCATCTTCTCCATCTTCCATTCCTTTGTTAAGCATATCTTCATACTTTTTAATTAANGCATCTTTTTCATTAACTATATCGTCTGTGACCTCCCCTGAAGACGTAGATGTCTTTTTTGCTTTTTCCAATTCGGTCTTAAGAATCTTCACTTTTTTCTTCAAATTATCGACATTACCTTTGTCTTCGCGAAGACGTTTTAACTCCTTAATAAGAATGCCACGTTCTTTCTGAAATTTTTTATTGGATTGTTTTTCCTTTTCTATTTTTTCCAGTAAAATTTCTGAACGTTTTTTTAAGGTTTCAAACTGTCCAACTACTTTTTGATTTATCTTTTTTTCTAATTGTTTGGCAATCTTTAATTCTTCCTCTTTACTTTTTGNCGCTTCTACTTTTTCAGCTTCTATTTTTCCTGCTTCTATTCCCGATTGTTTAGCAAGTCGTGTTGCCGTAACCGCTTGTCGCTTCTGAATTTCTGCCTCTTCCTTAACTTTTTTAAGTTCTTTTTTTAGTTTGGCAGTTTCATCTCTATTAAATGAGGCAAGATCTTTAAANTTTTTTGAAACTTTTCCTTTTTCCTCTGTAGCTTTACGCAACTCGACTGACTTTATTTTGAGTTGCTCTTTTATCATCTGTAGGGATTCTGAATTTTGCATAATTGTTACTTATTTCAGTTATTTATCGGATGATAATGGTGAAATGGTTACAAAAAACAAACATTTATAGCCATTATGTTAGTCTGAAATAATATAAAAATTTTGTCGACGGGTTTGCACATCTATGTTTATNNTCTATCATATCAACCTAACAAGGATTTTGGGTCGAAATNAATGAAAAATATTTGGCTTTAATGCTATATATGTGGGGTNTTTATGTATATTATTTATCCTGAATCTAGATTCTTAGGTAAATANATTTAAGTTATTGATAAACAATAATTAAATATGAATGAATTNNTTAACAGAAGGGTGGCAGCGGTCCTATTTCTTGGTTTTTCCTCTGGGCTCCCCTTGGCGTTGTCCGGAGGAACACTTCAAGCCTGGCTCACGGTTGAAGGGGTGGATATCAAGACTATTGGGTTGTTTAGTTTAGTAGGGATACCCTATACCCTAAAATTTCTTTGGTCGCCTCTAATGGACCGTTTTGTTGTTCCTGTTTTTGGANGGCGTAGAGGTTGGATAATTGTATCGCAGGTATTTTTGATTGGAATTATTTTGGGAATGAGCGCTACTTCCCTTCAAAATGGGTTATGGGTACTTGCATTTCTTGCGTTTTTTCTTACTTTTGTTTCCGCTTCCCAGGATGTAGCAATAGATGCCTATCGCACCGAAGTGTTACATGAACGTGAACGAGGAATGGGAGCNGCCGTTTCGGTAACTGGTTACCGGGTAGCAATGTTAGTTTCCGGTGCATTGGCATTGATATTGTCAGAATATATTGGATGGCGAGCTACCTACATTTTGATGGCACTTATCATGTTCCTTGGTGTTACCGCCGCATGGTTTGGTCCTGAACCGACAAACCCAGGAATTCCTCCCGCNACAATGAAAGAGGCTGTACAAGGGCCTTTCAAAGAGTTTTTTTCCCGNAGTGGTGTCTGGTCATTATTAGGGTTAATCGTTCTTTACAAATTAGGTGATGCCTTTGCAGGTAGTTTGACAACAACATTTTTAATCCGGGGAGTTAATTTTTCAGTGGGGGAGGTGGGGGCCATTAATAAAGGCATGGGACTGGCTTCCACAATAATTGGGGCTCTTTTCGGTGGCGTCTTAATGGCTCGATTTCGTTTATTTAAATCCCTGTTAATTTTTGGAATATTCCAGGCAATATCAAATCTTTCATTTATGATATTGGCTATGGTGGGGAAAAATTATCCTTTAATGATTTTTACCATAGCTTTTGAAAATCTTGCAGGAGGAATGGGTACAGCTGCATTCGTCGCTTTTTTAATGGCTCTTTGTGATCATCGATTTACAGCCACTCAATTTGCTTTACTCTCTGCCTTGGCATCATTGGGAAGGGTTTTTGTTGGTCCAGTTTCAGGTGTCTTGGTAGATAAATTCGGCTGGGTTTCTTTCTTCTTCTCTACATTTATATTTGCTTTACCAGGACTGATCTTATTATGGGTAATGAAAGAGGTNGTGATAAAAATAGAAACAGTAAATACTGATATTTCATGACAGAATTTATTTATCTNCACGGATTTGCATCGGGACCTAATTCAAATAAAGCAAACGCATTTAAAAAGNGGTTTGAAGAACTAAAAGTGCCTATTTGTGTGCCTGATTTACAAGAAAATGATTTTGAAAATTTGACTTTATCTAGACAGATAAAACTGGTTCAGTCAATAATAGATGACAAGAAGGGTAAAGAATTTGGCTTAATTGGTAGTAGCATGGGTGGNTATTTAGCTAGNCTGACTGCCCAAACAAGGGATACCGTGAAGGCCATTTATCTTATGGCTCCTGGGTTTAATTTTCTGGAACGTTGGCAGAAAAAACTTAAAAATTCCCAGGTTGAGGGTCCGTTAATTCCTGTTTTCCATTATCGTTACAATAAAGAAGTTTTTTTAAATACTAATTTATTTATAGACGCTGAGCTATGGCAATCCTTTTCCTTGGAGAAAAATATTCCAACAAAAATAGTTCATGGCTTGCATGATGATACTGTAAATATTCAAGAATCAAGGGACTTTGTTAGTAGCCATCCATGGTGCCATTTAACAGAGCTGGATAGCGATCATGGATTACTATCATCTATCGACTGGATAATTGAGGATTGTATAAANTTTTTTGGAAAACAGAGTTTAATTTAATTAGCTTTAACCNTCTTTTTACTATATAGGNTTTACTTCCTTTTAGTTGAGTTCATTAATNTAAAGTATGTACAGGCATTGCCGTTAAGCAATGTAATCCTAGTGTATCCATTCAATTCAGAATATCTTTTTTAGCTAAATTATAAGAAAGCTAATGGGCTAATTATGAAAAATATTAAATTAGAAATAATAAAAGAGGTTTTAAGGTTTANTTTTTTAGTTTTATTAGTGCTAGGATTTTGCCAGATATCATTAGCCGATGAAAAATTTGTGCAAAATATACATATCAAGGGAAACACATTGATTGATCCCTACATATTGGAAGAGCATTTTAACCTNGGCAATGGATTAATAATGAATCCTCATATTATGGACTTGGCATCAAGCGAGCTTAAGTCAATATATAGATATTATGGTCATCCAGATATCGACTCTTACGGTATANAGATGTCGAACAAAAGTACCCTAATATTAAAAGTTAATGAGAAAAGAGAATATCGCTATGGTGCNGCCCGAGCCAAACTGGCGATTGATAATCTNGATTGGAATTTTAATATGAAGACCAAAAAGGAAACCAGGGAAGAAATGATNCGAAGTTTGGTCAAGGGTTATAAAAAAATCAAATTAAANGATGAAATTGTTAATGATTATTTGATTAAAAATCAAAGAGCACGAATTGAAGAAATTGAATCAGCAAAGAAAAAATTAATGAGAGAAAAAATTGCCAAAGCAATAATAGGTTTTAAAGAAATTAATATTGCTAAAGATAAGGATCAGGCAGAAAAAGTTAAAAAAATGCGAGAACGAATTCAATTATTAGGAAAGAAAAAAGAACTAGCAAATCAAGCATCACAAATAATTGAATATGGAGAAATTACTCCCGTGGAAAGAAACCCTTAATAAATCATCACACCTTTAGAAATTTATTACCAAACAAATTTATTTGCATTTCTGAATATCAGCTCCCTAGTGTGTCTTTAGGAACCCAACCTTTTTGTTTTTCATTTAATCGAATCTCAAACCAATTTTCACGTTCCGCTGTAATGTTGACAAGCGCCCCTTCATGTAATTCAAATAAGGTAGCATTCGATGTATCAAGACCAGATTTAACGGAAGCCTTGTTTACAATAACTACTCCTGTTTTATAACCTGTTTCAAGGTGTGATTTAACTATCACTGAGAGGATGGCAAGCAATAGTATATAGAACGATAGATTTCGAATTAGTTTAAAGACTTTTGAACGAAAATAAAACCATGCTATTAGAGCAGACCAGAAAATTACGTTAACTAAAAATGCAATCTTAAGGCTTTCGCTTAAATTCAGATCACTAACCCAAAAAAAGAGATTATTTAAAGTGCTCTTTTCAGGTAAGGGAATTTTGTCATGTGTTTGTTGGATAGCAAAATTTAAATTTGCCTGTAGATTTTCATCTCGGGGAATTAATTTANGCGCACGAATATAATTTAAAATTGCNNAGCCGTTTTTGCCAAGGCGAATNTAAGTATTNCCTAAATTATAATATAGNTAACCATTCTNCAGCCCTGCCTCATGAATAGATTCATAAGCATCTGCCGCTTCCTGAAAATTATTATTTGCATGTAGCTCATTAGCTCGTGCTACCTCGCTCATAAAATCTTTTGCATACCCCAAAAGGGGTTGAAAAAGTATAACNATTAAAACTGCAAAATTTATAATAATTTTATTCAAGATTCTTTTTCCAGANTTTTAATCAAATTTTGTGATTCATTTAATAATTCGTGATTGTTTCCAGAAGATTTAGGAGTAAATTGCAAAGCTTCAAATTTTTCTAATANTTTTCGAACGCTGTCTGCTTGANTGACTTTAAAGTCTGACGCCTTTAGTTTGGTGCCTACTTCCGTCGCCGTAATNGCTTTTCCTTCGAGATTTAATTTGTTACCTATATATTCGCGGAGTATTTCCGATAGTTCGTTTGCAAATGATCTTGAATCTTTGTCTTGAGAAAGAGTTAAATTTTTGAGTTTCTCGGTAGCNNTTTTATANGCTTTTTGATTTCTATAAAAAGCTACGTCGGTGGTTAAACGTTTTTTTTGTTTAATAAAAAATGCNGAAATAAGAAATAAAACAGCTGGNGAAATAAATTCCACAATGGTTTGAGTATCTATTTTAGTATTTATATTTTGNAAATCATCTAACTGTGTGTGGAGGGGAAGTATGTCTTCTGTTAAATTTTTAATTTNTGGCTGAGTAGAAATATTTCCAAGGGAATTGGATTGGACTAAATTTAAACTTTCTTTTGCTGTAGATGGACTTACACTTATTTTGATTGGCTGAGTTGAAATTTGACGGTAATCTCTTGCAGATGGGTCAAAATAGGAAAGGGAAAAAATAGGCAAATTGGTCAAACCTGGCTTTAAAGGCACCAATGCAAATTTAAATATTTTTTTACCGGCAATTTGATTTCCTGTTACTGTTTGATGGGTTTCGGGTTGATCCGGATATACTTTAAACAAATTTTTAAGGTCAGGTTCAGGAAGAAGTATTCCGCGAATATTTCCCTTGCCTGAAACAGTTACGGTCAGTGTGGTGGTATCCCCAACTTCAAGGTTGTTTTTTCCCAAGTTTGCATCCATTTGAAATTCACCAATAGTATTATCAAAATTTTTTGGCATTCCATTTTCTGGNAAGGGCGATATCTCAAGAAATATAGGCTTGGTTCGTAAAATTTTATGTTCTGCGCGAGTTGATTGATTGAAAAATGGATCGTTGAAGAACTGGCCAAAGGGTCCTTGATTGGAACGTTTTTGTGNACGGTGATAGATATCAAACTCAAGACTTGCTGTTGGGATTTCTGCTTTCCCTGGTTTAATAGGAAACAATGCTACGGAAACTTCCTGAACATGGTATTGAATTCCATTAATNACACTATTAAAACTTTTTGCTTTTCCTAGATCTTCTTTATGAAAATANGATACGCCAAATGGCATATTTAAATTAAAATTTTTGACCTCNACACGATGAAAAACTTTAAAAGAATAGATTAACTGCTCTCCAACAAAGGCTTTCTTTTTAGATATGGCCGATTCTATGAAAACAGACCTATTACCTGATTGACTTGGTGCGGTAGGTTTCCTTACTTCAATGGCAATGGGTTGAGTAACATAGGTTTTTCCATTAGTTCTTATGCGGGCCGGACCAATTTTAAAATGACCAGTATTCATAGGGGTTAGGCGATAATTATGGGTTATGGAAATGTTACGTTTCATATTAATTATCTGAGTCGATGATGACGTGCCAGAAGAAGAAATGCGAAAATCAGGTAAAGAAGGCAATTCTGGAGGGGAGGTATTTTGAGTTCCTTGAATGGTAATAGATAATTGCAGGCTATCTTCTAAAGTAATTTCATTTTTGTCTACAGTAGCTAATACCTGAATATTCTCTCCCCATGCGGGTAATGTTAATAAGATGAAAACCAGCAGACTTATGATTAAGAATAATTTTGAAGATTTCGATCGAGTCATCTTTTTACCATTGATTGCCTTGGTAAGCTTTTTTTGATTTATCTTTGGCTGCCTGCATACGGCTAATCTTTTTTAAATCTTCAGAAAGGTTTTTCAATAATTGTTCTGCTTCTTCTTCATTTAATTCCCGAGGATTTACCTTTGCAGATTCCTTTGGATTATTTTTCTGAGGTTTTTTTTCGCTAGAGGGGGGTTCATTGGGTTTAGGTTTGTTTTCTCCATTTTTATCTTTTTGTTTTTGAGATTCTTTCTTTTTTTGATTAGATGCCTCACTTTTATTATTTTCTTTTTCCTGATTTTTTTTCTTTTTTAATTGTTCGCGAACGAATTCAAGATTGAACTTAGCATCCATATCAGAAGAATCCAACGTCAGTACATTTTTATATACCGCCTCGGCTTCTTCCAGTTTTCCCAATTTAAAAAGGGCATTGCCGGAGTTATATAGCGAATTTATTTTTATTTGAGGATTTGATTTTTGCTGTATGGCTTGTGTGTAGTCTTGTAAGGCTTCAAGGTATTTACCCTGCTTGTATTGGGAACTGCCCAAGTTGTAGTCAAGCCTATGGTCATCAGGCCTATTGGAACGTGCTTGAGCAAAACTTTTCTCAGCCTCTTGGTAAAGACCTTTTTCGTATTGGTTTAGTCCTTCTTGAATATGGGAGTCGGTCTGGTCGGCATAAACATAGAAATCTGTAAAAAGGACAAGAAGGCCAACGACGAGGACTATTTTTACTCGAAGTTTGCAATCCATAAAATTCAACGCGGTAAGGGTACATTCCCGCCGAAGCGGGAATCAATTGTTCTGATTAAAAAAGAGGTTATCTCCTGTCTCCCATAAGTCTTAGGAGCATCAGGAAGAGATTTATAAAATCAAGATAAAGTGTGAGGGCCCCACGAATGGCTTCTTTTGTATCTTCATCAGTTCCTTCATTACCTATTATGTTCATCTCCTTGATCTTTTGGGTATCGTAAGCTGTTAATCCCACGAAAATCAGAACACCTGCGTAGGTAATGATCATGTGCATCATCTGGCTTTCCATGAAAATGTTAACCACTGAAGCTATGATAATTCCTATTAACCCCATAAATAAAAAACTACCCCAGGAGGTTAGGTCTTTTTTGGTTGTATACCCGTAAATACTCATCGCTCCAAATGTTCCTGCGGTTACCATAAACGTCGCGGTTATAGAGGCGGCAGTATAAACAACGAATAGAGTAGAAAATGTGATTCCGGTCAATCCAGCATAGAGCAAAAATACTCCGGTTGCCTGACTAACACTCATCTGCATAACCCTTGATGCTAGCCAGAATACAAGGCCAATTTGAGCAATTATGAGAACAATGGGAATAATAGGATTTCCCATTACAATATTAAAAAAAGTTGGGGTATTAGCTACATAGTAGGCCATAAAACCGGTAATCCCGAGTCCGGCTGCCATCCAGTTATAGACACGCACCATAAAACGTTGTTGCTCTGCCGCTACCGCATCTATGCTCATGGATCGGGGGCTGTTTTGCATAATTTCTTCCTTTCGATACGTTATTCTACGAAAACTAATTTTTTAAGTACCTGCTGTCTGGATAAAACTTCACATTTGTTTTGTCAAGGTACCTTACCTATATATAATACCAAAAACCAGAATCCAAATGCAGACCATTTTTTAGCGATTCAACTCAATTTTCCTGGCAGACAAACCACTTTCGTAAACCAAGAATAAAAAGGCCAAGAAAATGAACCACTGAAATCGCTCCTGCCATATTTTTCTGCGTTCGGATGTAAAATTATTTTTATCCAGACCCTTGTTTATTTGATCGAGATAAATAGTTTTAAGATCAATATCACCAGTTACAGATCTCACATAACTACCACCCGTCTTTAGGGAAATTTGCTGCAGAGTTGTTTCGTCCAGCTTTGTGAGAATAACGTCACCATTTTTATTTTTCAAGAAACCACTTGCTATATTTGGATCAGGCAAAGGTGCACCGATTTCTTTTCCGATTCCAATAGTGAAAATTTTAACACCAGCCTTTTTAGCTTCCTCAGCTGCTTCCATTGCTTGTCCGGTTTGGTCTTCCCCATCTGTAATCAGGATGATAGCTCTAGATTTATTTTCCTGGGTCCTAAAGGCTTTAGTCGACTTTCTCAATGCATCACCAAGGGCAGTACCTTGTACTGGAATAAGGTCGGTATCAATCGCATTTAAAAAAATTCGCGCTGCAGCATAGTCGAGTGTCAACGGACACTGGACAAATGAGGTACCGGCAAACGCAACCAGACCGATTCTATCTCCCTTTAGCATATTCAGAAGATCAGAGATCTTTCGTTTAGCCCTTTCCAGTCGGTTGGGTTTTATATCTTCCGCAAGCATACTTCTTGATACATCCAGGGCAATAATAATATCCACTCCTTCTTGTTTATATTCTTTCCATTGGTATCCCCACTGAGGGCGGGTGAGGGCAAGGAGAAGAAAGAGAAACGTAAGAATTACGAATATTGCTTTTGATTTTTGGAGTCTCTTAAAATCAAGAGTTACTAATTTTGATAATAAATTTGCACCGCAAAAGCGGACAATAAGATCATATTTTTTCCGGTTGGCCCATATCAGAAAAATAATAAGAGGAACCAACGTCCACAATAAATAAAAATAATAGGGAGCACCAAATTTCAATTAAGGTAACCTCCTAAAAAGAGTATTGGATAAAGTGACTTCCAAAAATAGAATCAATATTGCCGGTATAAGAAAATAGTGGAATAGTTCTGTGTATTCAGAATGATCAAAAATTTTAACTTCAGATTTTTCCATTTGATCAATTTTTTTGTATATTAATTTTAACGATTCTAGATCTGTGGCTCGGAAATATTGTCCTCCTGTTATTTTGGATATCTCCTTTAATGTATCTTCATCTATATCTACTTCCTGGTAAACATAACGTTGCCCAAAAATNGAATTCACNAGAAAAGGAGCTTTCCCNCGTGTTCCCACTCCAATNGTNTGNATTTTNATACCAAAAGCTTTGGCCGTTTGCGCTGCTTGTAAGGGTGNCAGNTTTCCAGCATTGTTNCGACCATCTGTTAAAAGAATAATTAGNTTGGAATCTGATTTAAGATCNTTCAANCGTTTGACGGCAATACCGANTGCAGAGCCTATTGCTGTGGAATCNCCTGCCATTCCNATATCTAGTTTNCTTAGAAAAGATTGTANAATATTCTGGTCTAGNGTAAGCGGACATTGAGTNTAGGCTTCGGAACCAAATACAACCATACCCATTCTGTCATTGGTTCTATTTTCAATAAATTTGGAAACCACATCTTTGACCATGGTAAGGCGGGTATCTCTTTTATCATTTTGAATAAAATCAAGTGCCTTCATACTTCCCGAGGTATCTAATGCCAGCATTATGTCAACACCCATCGATAATATTTCTGTTCTTTTNTGTCCNTCTTGCGGACGTGCTAAGGCCATAATGAAAAGAGATATAGCAAAAAGGCGTAAGACTAGAGGGATTGTTGATAGAAAACCAACCTGTATTGCGCGAATATTTTGNAATATTTCTAGGGAAGAATAACTAATTGTAGCTTGTTCTTTTCTTTTCCATACAAGATACGGAATTATCAAAAAAAGTATTAAAAACCAAGGATCTTCAAATCTAAAAAATTTCATAAATTTTAATTTTTAGAGGATATTTCTTCAGAAGAAACTTTCATTGGAGTCGTATCCTTGATGAATCCAGTGACCGGCTCAATAAGGTCGTAGTGGGTTTTTACATTAGCTTTCGCAAATTTAATTTTATCGCTTTCAGATAGAATAGAAATTGCCTTCAATTTTTGGTTGTCGCTCAAGTCCGAAAAATTTTTAAAATGATAACTTATTTCCTCTGTTGTCCACTCTTGGGCAGGAAAAAAATAGCGATTTTCCAAATATCTGCGGAATATCTCTGATAATTCAAAGAAATGGTCGCGGATACGTCCCAATTTNATCCAATCACGATTTTCAAGGGCTTTTAACTCTTTGATGGCCTGTTGCTGNACAGTGAGCTTAGAATTANTTTCAGGNTTNCTATCCGCTTTATTCAGAAATTTTTTCCATAGAGCATAAGCTAATACTAATAGACATAAAACTCCAAGGGCTTTCCAAAAGTAATGGCCCCAGGGAGCATCAATTTCGGCAATGGGTTTGATGTCTTTTAAGTCCGAAGCGTTGCCTTCAAGTTTTAACAAAGATTGCACCTCAATAGTAATTTGGGGAGTCAATATTTTGCCTCGGATTAAATTTTTATTATGATCGGGAGCGTTAAACCAGACAGGAATTGCGGGAAATGATATAGGACCAGTTTTATCTATACGCAATTTTAACCAAAATTCTTGAGTATATTGTTGTTTGTTTTTCAAAGGTTTTGGTTTGCCGTTTCCAATCTTTTCCAAGCCCTCAGGAATTACGTATTCAGGCATGTGNACAACGATATCGGAGTCATGCAAAACGGTTATAGAGTAGGTGATCACATCACCCAATGTTGGCTTAAGATTATCAATTTGGGCGTCTACAGTGACCGGATCTAGTTTGACGCACCAGGAATTTTTAGAATTTATTAATGTAATAAAAAAAACAAAAAATATAATAAATAAGGCATTTGAAATGGATTTGTGAAATTCCATTTTTTATTGATCTTTTTGAATGCAATTATCAATAAGAGGCTGTAGCTTATCTGTCATATCAGGATTAGCGGCTTCCGAGCGAAAAAGCCAAACTAAGGATTCTTTACAATTACCNANTTGCAAGTAAAGCTTGCCAACTTTAAAAGCGGCTTCGGACCGAGTAAGCTGGTTGGTAGTTTCTAAATTCCAAATTTTAATATATTGATCCAAAGCNTGTTCCATATATCCAATTTCCTGCAATCTTTTTCCTGTTTTATTTAATTCGAAAATTCGTGAGTTGTTTAAAATTTTTTCCTGTTTTTTTGGTGCAGAATATTTAGTAATCAATTTTGCGAAGAATGCAACAAAAGCAAAAAGGGTGACAGCGGTTAAGATATATACAACGGCTTTCAATTTTCCACTAACCCCATTATCGGGAATACTAGGTTCANTCATCTCAATGTTTTTTTTCTCTGAATTTAAAATATTTGATAATAGGGTCTGTTAAAGATTTGTTTGTAAATATTTCAATAGTNTCTATTCCGATAGAATTGAAAAATTTTTTCCTATCTTGTTTTTTTTGACTGCAACGTTTTTGATGCTCTTTGAGCATCTGTGGATCATGGGTATTCACCAGTAAAGTTTTCCCTGTCTCTAAATCTTCAAGAAAAACCATCCCTACATCTGGAAGGGTTTCTTCTCGTGGATCGATTATATTTATGGCGATGAGATCAAATTTTTGATTAGCTAGTTTAAGTTGTTGTTCATAGTTTGTATCTTGAAAATCAGAAATCAAGAACGTAGTTGCTTTCTTTTTTTGAATTTTTAGAAGATACTCCAGGGGCAGGGCCAAATTTGTGCCTTTTCCCTCAGGCTTAAAACTTAAAATAGTGCGAATAATATTCCAGATATGNGCTTTTCCCTTTTTGGGAGGAATATGATGNTCAATTTTATCTGAAAAAATAATTAATCCAATTTTGTCATTATTTTTTATGGCTGCAAATGCGATAATTGATGCTACTTCTGCTGCGATTTCNTTTTTAAACTTCTGATCGGAACCAAAACTACCAGAAGAACTCACATCCACAAGCAGCATCAAAGTCAGTTCCCGCTCTTCTATAAATTCCTTAATAAAAGGTTGATTCATCCGTGCTGTCACATTCCAATCAATAAGCCTTACATCATCTCCAGGCTGGTATTCACGTACTTCACTAAACTCCATACCACGACCCTTAAAAGCTGAGACATATTCTCCTGCCATAATATCGTTGACCATGTGGTTGGTTTTTACTTGGATTTTTTTGATGGTTTTCAGTAACTCTGGGGAAAGTTGGTTTTTATCAACTTGCGGTGGTTCCGGTAATTGGAACCAATCTCGAACATTTCTTGCTATAAATTGCAGCATAAATGATTAGGGAACTTCAATAGTATCGAATAATGCCTTTAATATGTCGTCTGTGCTTATGTTTTCCGCCTCTGCCTCATAGGTAAGGATGATTCGGTGCCTAAGGATATCCATTCCTATGCTTTTTATATCGTGAGGTACAACATAGCCACGCCGCTGTAAAAATGCGTAAGCTTTAGCTGCCCGATTTAAAAAAATTGAGGCGCGCGGGGAAGCGCCAAATTGGATCATCCCGGCGTAAGATGCTAATTGATTAGCTTCCGGGTCGCGCGTAGCGGCGACTAGATTGATTATATAGTCTTGAAGATTATCATCAATATAAATGGTATCAATTACTTTTCTAGCATTTAATATATCTTCAGGATTGACTACAGCCTTTACCTTGCAGGATTCACTACTGGAGGACATTCGCTGCATGATCATTTTTTCCTCATCTTTAGAAGGATAATCAATACGAAGTTTGAGCATAAAACGATCAACCTGAGCTTCAGGAAGCGGGTAGGTGCCTTCCTGTTCGATGGGATTCTGTGTGGCTATAACCATAAAGTGATCACCCAAATCAAAAGATTTTCCGGCTATGGTTATCTGTCTTTCTTGCATCGCCTCCAGCAAAGCACTTTGTACTTTTGCCGGAGCACGGTTGATTTCGTCAGCTAGAACAATATTGGAAAACAGTGGNCCCTTTTTAATATCAAACTCACCTGTTTTGGGTTGATACACTTGCGTTCCCAATAGGTCCGCTGGAAGTAAATCCGGGGTGAATTGAATACGTTTGAATTCTGCTTTTACTGTTTGAGCTAATGTTTTAACGGAAGTGGTTTTGGCGAGACCAGGAACTCCTTCAAGAAGAATGTGTTCTCCGATTAATAATCCTAGTACCAGTCTTTCGGTTAAATATTTTTGACCTACCATGACNTGATCAAGTTCTTCGAGAAGAAGNGGTATGAAACCACTTACTTGATTAACATGNTCTGAAATTTCATCGATTTTTTGAACCATANTTATCTAGCCAAATTCTTTGATTGGATTTTTAATAAAGAACAACTTAGAAAATCATACATTATAGAAATATAATAGATTGGATAAGAAAAAAAATATATTTTTAATCTCGACTCCCGTTTTGTGTTTATCAACCATCCTTTTAGCATATAAAAGGGTTTAAATTCATTTTGGTGGTTAAAAAGTAGATTTTAGCCTTTACAAGAGCTATAACTTTAATAAAATAAGAAGCTTAATCCAATTTACTAGTGCAATTTGACCAGTAGGGAGAGCGGCAATGCTTGATGATGAAGTAAAAGATATAGACAGTATTATTGATCAGGGTTTGAATTCAGAGAATCATGAGCTAGACCTTAGGGAAAAAGAGTTAGACGATGATGATCTGATTAAAATCTTGGAATCAGATAAAATTAAGGGAGTTACTGCAGTATTTTTAGAATTTAATGATATTGGTGATAAAGGCCTTAAAGCACTTCTTGAATGCGAANACATGAAGTTTGTGACAGCATTNAATCTTTTCAAAAATAAGGTGACGGATGAAGGAGCCATAGCCCTTGCAAAATCTAAAACCATGCTCAACTTATCCGAATTGATTTTGAGTGATAATGAGGTTGGCATCGAGGGAGCTAAAGCCATTGCAACATCCAATATNTTAGGCAATCTAGTTTCACTTTGGATTGGAGATAAACTCGGTGATGAGGGAGTTAAAGCCATTGCAGCATCAGAAACCTTAACTCGGCTAACCCAGCTTTCTTTATATAGAAATGGAATGGGNGATGAAGGAGCTATTGCAATTGCCCAATCTAAGAATTTGGCAAAACTGGAAGAGTTAAATCTAAATTGGAATTTTGTTGAGGAAGAGGGTATCGNAGCCCTAGCCAATTCAAAAACCTTGGATAACCTGACACAATTGACTTTAACATATAATCCTATTGGTACTCGNGGAGCTGAAATTATTGCTGATTCGAAAACCTTCAAAAATGTCACACTTATGGATCTTTATGAAACGGATATTGGCGATCTTGGTGCTAAGGCCTTAGCAAACTCAACAAACTTNCAAAATCTCCAGACCTTGGTTCTGATTCATAATGATATTGGTGAGGGAGTACAAAATTTATTTAAAGATAATAAAAACTTTCCCAAATTAGAGAATATTTATTTTAATAAGCCTAAACAAACTGAAGATTAATANAACCAATTTGTAAAGGGGGTTTCCGGTTTGCGCNGGAACCCCCTTCTTTTTTAATACTAGAGNAATNAAATATGTTTACGGGTGAAAAACCAGATTTGTTGGATATTATGCCNTTCGGGGAAAACAGTATCTATGTTGTAGGTAAGGANGGTGTGCCACAGCATTGGGATGGAGAAGAATGGCTTCCAGTAAGAACAGATAATACCAACCCTCTAATGGGAGTCTGGGGTCCTCACGAAAACTGTATCTATGCAGTAGGCATCGGTGGGGTGGTCTTACAATATGATGGGAAAGAATGGAAACAGGTGGATACGGGTAGCTATGANTCATTAAACTCNGCATTTGGTTTCGATGAAAATAATATATTCCTTTATGGCGTNGGAGGCCGAATGCTTTATTGGAATGGCCAAAAGTGGGATTACCGTGAGCCNAATACTATNCATGATCTCTTTGGTATGTGGGGTGAAGATATAGANCATATTTATACTGTTGGAGGCGAAGGAATTTTCAGATTTTATAATGGCAAAGAATTTCTTAGAAAAGATGAACTGACCGATGAAACCATATCTTTATTTGGAGTATGGGGTACNCAAACANACAATGTATATATCTGTGGTTCCCATGGAACCATTCTTCATTTTGATGGAGAAGAATGGAAAGTAATGGAAACAGGGACGGAGGAGTATCTTCTCAGTATCTGGGGAACCTCGGATGACAATATATTTGTTGTGGGNGATAATTCCAGCATATTACATTTCNATGGAAAAGCATGGTCCAAAATAAANCCAATTAAGGAAGAGTACTTTACAAAAGTAAAAGGATTGGGAAAAGATTGTGTNTACGTAGCAGGNGAAAACGGTACTGTTCTTAGATACGATGGAANATGTTGGAACGATATGTCNCTTTAAACAATTATTGCCTTTGGAGATTGAATGTCTACATTAACAACCAATCATCTGCTTTCAGTTTTTGGATTGGATGAAAATAATATTTTCGTTGGCGGGACCGATGGAACCATGATCCAATATAATGGTAGCGAATGGTTANCTATGGAAACCGATGGTCGATGGACGTTTAAAGATATCTGGGGCACTGCACCTGACAACGTTTTCACTGTTGTTACTGATGGTAGAATTCTCCATTACAATGGAAATACTTGGTCTCCGATGGAAACTGAAAAACTGCCACCTATGACTGGAATTTTTGGTTTGTCTTCCGATGAGATTTATGCCTGCTCAAGACTGGGTAAAATCCTTCGTTATGATGGCAATACTTGGAAATTTATGCAGACGGGCACCGACACCGATGTGACAAGGTTATGGGGTACCAAAGAGAGCGGTATGATAGCAGTTGGTTATGATGGACTGGTTTTAAAACAGGAAGGTGATAAATGGCACCGTATGACTTTTAATTCAAATGCCGAGTTTTACGGTGTTTATGGATTTGCTCCAGACAATATTTATATGGTTGGTTCGGAAGGTGCTATTTTTCATTATAATGGTGCTGATTTTATTGAGATGCCTTCTCAAACGATGGAATTTTTTCTTGATGTCTGGGGGCCTTCCCCGGAAATGGTTTTTGCAGTTGGTGATGAAGGTATGATTCTTTATCTTGATGGAGATCAATGGACGAGGATTGAATCCAATACCAAGGAATATTTTTCATCAATCTGGGGTAGTTCTGATGAAAATATCTATGCTGTGGGAGATAACGGCTTGATCCAACATTGGAATGGCGAGGATTGGAAACCGGTTGAGGGATGATTGTCCTNTAACATNAACCTATGCTTTTCCAAAGCAAGGTTCTGCAAACTGCTTGACACTTGTTTAGCACCAATGTTATTCTTCTAACTCATTGATATTATTCGATTTTATCATTTTGACAACCACCACCCGAGTGGCTGAATAGGCACAGGTTTCCTGTGCTTTTTTTATACCGTTTTTATTGTCCTATTTTAGTGACTTTGAATAATGTTTAAACCTTCATTAGAAGAATTTAAAAAACTATCGAAATCAGGGAATCTTATTCCTGTTTATAAAGAGATCCTCGCTGATTTAGACACCCCTGTTTCAGCCTATATGAAGATCAGTGATGGAGATTATTCATTTCTTTTGGAAAGTGTTGAAGGTGGAGAAAAATGGGCGCGCTATTGTTTTTTAGGCTGTGACCCTGCTGTCGTGGTAAGTAGCAAAGGCCGCGATATAACGGTAGAAGAAAGGGGGGNAAAAAAAGAAATAAAAATTGAGTCAGGCAATCCGTTATCAGCAATCAAGAAAATATTGGCTCGTTATAATCCTGTCCATGTTCCTGGNTTACCCAGATTTTCAGGAGGTGCGGTCGGCTTCATCAGTTATGACATGGTCCGATTTTTTGAAGACCTACCGGAAAAAACAGAGGATGATCTGAATATTCCAGACTCACAATTTATAATTACAGATACCATGCTTGTGTTTGACAATGTTTCTCAAACCATCAAGATGGTTTCCAACGCNTATATTGATTCGGAAGATATNACGACGGTTTACGAGCAAACTATAAAAAAGATCACCTTACTGGAAGATAAATTAAAGACACCCCTGAAAGTTGCAACACAACAAAAAGAAGAAACTGTAGCGCTTGAAATTAATTCAAATTTTGAAAAAGAAAAGTTTAAAGAAGCTGTTAATAACGTTAAACAATATATTCTAGAGGGAGATGCTATCCAAGTTGTACTTTCACAGCGTTTAAATTTTGCGATTAAAAATAAAGCTTTTGACATTTATAGGGCTCTAAGAACGATTAANCCTTCACCNTATATGTATTTTTTAAAATTTGGTGGTATTGAGGTGGTAGGTTCATCTCCCGAAATTTTGGTGCGATTGGAAGACGAGAANATTGAAGTACGCCCTATAGCGGGAACCAGAAAACGCGGNGTTAACGAAGAGGAAGATTTGTCTCTAGAAAAAGATCTATTGCAAGACGAAAAAGAACTTGCTGAGCATATTATGTTGGTAGATCTGGGACGTAATGATTTGGGTCGGGTAGCAAAAATTAGTACGGTTGAGGTAAATGAAAGTTTTACGGTCGAGCGATATTCGCATGTAATGCATATTGTATCCAATGTTCGAGGAATTTTAAGGGAAGGGTTAGACTGCTTTGATGTTTTGGAAGCAACCTTTCCCGCGGGCACAGTTTCTGGTGCTCCAAAAATTCGTGCAATGGAAATAATTGAGGAGATGGAACCCAATCGGCGTGGCCTTTATGCGGGTGCTGTAGGCTATATTGGTTTTTCAGGTAATATGGATACTGCTATTGCGATTCGAACCCTTGTTGTCAAAGATCAAACGGCTTACTTGGGAGTCGGTGCTGGCATTGTTGCCGATTCGGTTCCTGAAAGTGAATATGAAGAGACCATGAACAAGGGCCGGGCGCTGCTAAAGGCTATTGAGTTGGCGCAGAAAGGCTGGGTCGTATGATTTTGATGATCGATAATTATGATTCCTTCACTTACAATTTAGTCCAATACATGGGTGAGCTTGGAGCTGATATTCACGTGAAGCGTAATGATTGCATAAGCATTTCAGAGATAGAGTCCTTGAAGCCGAAAAAAATTGTTATTTCGCCAGGTCCCTGCACACCTGCAAAGGCAGGAATTTCTGTTGAAGTCATTAAAAAATTTGCTGGTAAAGTGCCGGTGCTTGGTGTTTGCTTGGGTCACCAGTCAGTGGGAGCAGCTTTTGGTGGAGAAATTATTAAAGCAGGTAAATTGATGCATGGAAAAACATCTAAAGTTCGCCACGATGGAAAAACATTATTTAAAAATCTCCCTAATCCATTTACCGCGACTCGTTATCATTCACTCGTACTAAATAGAAAAACCTTACCAGACTGTTTTGAAATAACAGCTGAAAGTGAAGATAATGAAATAATGGGCATACGACATAAGGATTTATCTGTTGAAGGAGTTCAATTTCACCCAGAATCAATCTTAACTCCCAACGGAAAAGATCTGTTAATGAATTTTATCGAAAATAGTTAATATGACTTTCCAAACAACTCTTCAATCAGTTGTTTTTGGCAATAGCTTGTCGGAGCAGGAAATGATGAATGCCATGACTCAGGTCATGGGTGGAAAAGTGAGTGATATACAACTTGCGGCTTTTTTAACCGCCTTACAGGTAAAGGGTGAAACGGTTCCTGAAATTGTAGGTGCCGCGAAGGTAATGCGCGACAAGGCAGAAAAGATCAAAGTAAAGGCATCAAATATTATAGACACATGTGGTACAGGTGGGGATGGTGCTGATACTTTTAATATTTCCACAGCCGTTGCCTTTGTAGTGGCAGGTGCGGGTGTGACAGTTGCAAAACATGGAAACCGAGCAGTATCCAGCAAGTCGGGTAGTGCTGATGTTTTACAATGCCTAGGCGTTAATATCGATGCCCCTTTAAGAACAATTGAACGATGCATTGAGGAAGTTGGGATAGGGTTTCTTTTTGCACCATTAATGCATAAGGCCATGAAGCATGCAGTGGGTGTTAGAAAAGAGTTAGGATTTAGGACTTTTTTCAATCTCTTGGGACCACTTACGAATCCTGCAAATGCAAATTCGCAAATTCTGGGAGTCTTTGATTCAAAATGGGTAAATCCTCTCGCTGAAGTGCTGCGGGANTTGGGAAGTAAACACGCTATGGTTGTTCATGGNTTTGATGGGTTAGATGAGATAACNCTGACATCAGAAACCCAAATTTCAGAATTANNNAATGGNAATATAACCAATTATNCTNTTAATCCAAAAAAGTNTGGCTATTCNCTTTGTTCTTCGGAGGATTTGAGGGGAGGAGNCCCTGAGATAAATGCAAAGATAATTCGTGATATTTTAAAGGGNGNAAAAGGNTGCAAAACAGATATCATTTTGCTGAATGCTGGCGCCGCAATATACGTGGCNGGGAAGGCTGAAACCATTGANCAGGGGATTGTGATNGCANCCAAGTCAATTANTTCGGGTGAGGCAAATAAAAAACTTGAAGAATTATGCCAGGCNTCCAATTCGTAAAATGTCAAATATTCTTGATCAAATTTTTGCTAGTAAAAAAAAGGAGCTCCCAGAAACAAAAATTAAATGTCCTCTACCAGAAATCAAACAAAGAATTGCTGACCAAAAACCAGTATTAGATTTTTACAAAGCTTTAGAAAAAATTAACACCTCTAAAATTATTGCAGAAATTAAGCCTAAAACCCCATTTAAAGGAGAACTTCGAAAAGGTTTTAACGCAATCGATATGGCACGAGATTATGGGGAACATGGGGCAGCGACACTATCTGTTTTAACTGAGAATAATTATTTTGGTGGTAGTGTTGAGAATTTAGCGGAAATCAGAAAAATTGCAACGATACCGTTATTAAGAAAGGATTTTATTTTTGATGAATATCAAGTGTACGAATCTCGAGCTTTTGGTGCAGATCTTTTTTTGCTAATTGCGACATGGCTTGATCAAAGCTTGATGAGCGACCTGCTTTCCTTGGGGCAAGAATTAAAAATGCCGGCTCTCATCGAAACTCATAATGAATGGGATATGGAAAAAGCGTTTGCTGTTAACGCTAAATTAATTGGAATTAATAATCGTGATTTGACTAATGGTAAAACTGATTTGAGTATATCGCGGCGTTTGATTCCCATGGCCCTTCAGGAAAAAGACAAGGTGTTAGTTTGTGAAAGTGGAATAAATGGCCGAAATGAGATTGAAGAGTTTGAAGCATTAGGTGTGGATGCATTTTTGATTGGAGAAAGTCTTATGACCTCTCAAAATATTCCTGAAAAACTAAAAGAGTTACTAGGTTATGACGGTTCCTAATATGCAAGTCAAAGTTAAAATTTGTGGAATGACCAATCTTAGTGATGCTTTATCGGCTGTAAATGCAGGTGCAGATGCATTGGGTTTTATTTTCTATAAAAAAAGTCCGCGCTCGGTTAACATGAAAATAGTCCGCGAAATTGTTTCTAAATTACCGCCCTTTGTTGATGCTGTAGGTGTATTTGTCAATGAGACTGCGGAAAATATAAACAAAATTGCAGACCGTTGCAAACTTGACAAAGTCCAATTGCATGGCAATGAGTCTCCTGCATTTTGCAAGAAGATTCGGCGCAGGGTAATTAAAGCTTTTCGAATAAAGGATCTTCAATCTGTCAAACAACTTTCCAGGTATTCCGTCAGCAGCTTTCTTCTGGATACTTTCTCTGAAGATGGTTATGGAGGAACTGGAAAAGTTTTTGATTGGAATTTAGTATATCCCGCTAAAAAATATGGACCAGTTATTCTAGCAGGAGGTTTGACGCCAAATAATGTAAGAAAGGCAATACAAATTGCTCAACCTTATGGAGTGGATGTTTGTTCAGGACTTGAAAGTCATCCTGGTGTCAAAGATCACAATAAAATGCGTACCTTTTTAACAAATGCAAAGGTAGGGAGAAAATTATGAAACCCCATAAATTGCCCGATGCCAAAGGCCATTATGGAAAATTTGGTGGCAAATATGTGATTGAAACCTTGATGCCGGCTTTGAAAGAGTTGCAAACTCTATACGAAGAAGCCAGCAAGGATCCCAAATTTCAAAATGACCTTGCTTATTATTTGAAACACTATGTCGGGCGACCGACACCCTTGTATTTTGCAGAAAAACTTACGAATCATCTGGGGGGTGCCAAGATTTATTTAAAGCGCGAAGATCTTACCCATACTGGGGCCCATAAAATAAATAATACTATTGGCAGCGCGTTGTTAACTCTGAGAATGGGTAAAAAACGTGTTATTGCAGAAACTGGTGCCGGTCAACACGGTGTTGCAACAGCCACTGCGGCTTCATTGTTTGGTCTTAAATGCGATGTGTTCATGGGGGAGGAAGATATTAAGCGACAGGCCCTAAATGTTTTTCGAATGCGATTGTTGGGTGCCAACGTTATTCCAGTCAGCAATGGAACAAGAACTTTAAAGGATGCAACCAGCGAAGCTATTAGAAATTGGATCACAACGGTTCAAGATACTCATTATATTATTGGTTCTGTTGTTGGGCCGCATCCCTATCCTATGATAGTTCGGGATTTTCAAAAAATTATTGGAGAAGAATCAACGCAGAAAATAATTGAAATGGAAGGAAAATTACCCGACCTATGCGTCGCTTGCGTAGGCGGCGGTAGTAACTCAATGGGTCTCTTTTATCCTTTCCTCGAAAAGGAAAATGTAAAACTTGTTGGTGTAGAAGCTGCTGGACTAGGAATAGATACAAATAAACATGGTGCCTCTCTTACAAAAGGATCTACTGGAATTCTTCATGGAATGATGAGTTATCTATTACATGATAACGACGGACAAGTAACCGAAGCGCATTCTATATCAGCAGGTTTGGATTACCCAGGGGTCGGTTGCGAACATAGTTATCTGAAAGATTCGGGACGCGCAAATTATGTCACCATTAATGATGCAGAAGCCTTAGAAGGTTTTAAACTTTTATCGCATATGGAGGGTATTATCCCAGCCCTAGAGTCGGCGCATGCTATTGCACATGTTGCCAAAGTTGCTCCTGAAATGAAAAAAGAAGAGACCATTCTTGTTTGTTTATCAGGACGTGGCGATAAAGACGTAAATCAGGTCGCAGATAAAATGGGAGTTTCTCTTTGAGTCGTATTCAAAAATGTTTGACCTCGCTAAACGGTAAAAAAGCCCTTGTAGCTTTTTTCACAGCCGGTGACCCTGATCTTAGCGCATCAAAGGATATTTTTTCGACAATAGAAAAGCATGGTGCGGATATGGTAGAAATAGGGGTCCCTTTTTCAGATCCACTTGCAGATGGACCGACTATTCAGATGGCAAGTACAGAATCATTGAACGGTGGAACAAAAATTGATAATTTTTTTTCAATTGTAAAAAAGATACGTAAAGAATCAGACATTCCTTTAGTTTTAATGACATACACAAACATCTTGTATAATCAGACATATCTGAAATTTATCTCTCGTGCAAAACAGGCAGGTATTGATGGATTAATTTTACCAGACATGGCAATAGAAGAATCAAAAGAGTATGTCAAAGCGGCTAAAAAAATAGGAATGGATACTATATTTCTCGTATCGCCAAATACCGAAAAAGATCGATTAAAACAAATTATCAAATCCACATCAGGATTTCTTTACATGGTTGCAGTTTTTGGCACAACTGGTGTTCAAACAAAAATTCACAAATACACGCTAGAGGCACTTAAGACTACAAAAAATGCCGCAAAAGGAGAAATTCCTGTTGGGGTAGGATTTGGAGTATCTACCGAAAAGGATGTTCAAAAATATGTTTCATCAGGGGCGGACGCAGTGATAGTAGGTAGTGCAAACATAAAGATTATCGAGAATACGCCTGCAAATAAGGTTCAAACTCGAATTGCAGTATTTACAAAAAAACTAAAAAATAAAACCAGATAATGAAATAAACGAATAAAAACCAGAAGT
>NZYH01000017.1 GCA_002697825.1 Nitrospina sp.
ATTTTGGGTAATATTTGTGTTTTCACCTTCATTTTTTAGCAGCTGAGCTAGAAGTTTATTTTGGGTAATATTTGTGTTTTCACCTTCATTTTTTAGCAGCTGAGCTAGAAGTTTATTTTGGGAAAGAGAATCTATACCCTTTCCTGCTGTGAGACTATTTTGGTTAAGGTTTTGAGTGAGGGTTTTTAGTAAAGATTCAAAACTAACCTCACCATTCAACCCCAGGTACTCAAGTAAAGCTTCAAATTCATCTTGTTTGATCCCAAGTTCTCTTAGTTTAGAAGTAAGGGTATCATTTTGTTTTAAAGCCGAATCTTTGAGAGGAGTTTCAGTCTTGGTAACTGTACTATTTTCAATTTTCGTGGCGGTTTCTGCATATTCGTTCTTTTTTGCCTTAAGCTTTTCTTTTATTACAGGTTTATCCTTAGCTTCTATAGATTTTTCTTTACTATTTTTTATTTTGGGTTTTATTTTTTCTCTATTCCCAATTTCATCCCGTTTATTATTTTTTGTTGAGTTTCCAGAGCTAGGTTTTGCTGACCGTTCTGCCTGATCAGTAGCGTTGCTCAAAAAATCATTAAAATCGACTTCACTCCGTCGATCTACTTTAGGTTCAGTCGGTTCTACTGGGGGTTTAGGAGAAAATAAAGCTAATACGCTAGAATTACTTGGCATCTATTAATATCCGTTTTTGGTTTTCATTTTTATCCTGCAGACATCAGAAGAGCAAAACTGATGCCAAACCCAAAACGAATCTATAGAACCATTTATTTATATTGTTTTAAGAGACTTTGACAAATTAAAAAAGAGCCTCTCAGCACGGAAAAATCTACCGTTATAGGGCATTTTTTACGCCATTCACTTTTTTACTTAAGGTTTCGTTTTTACAAACACTTCAATAATTGAATTCCATATTAAAATTCTACAAGTGTATGTCTAAAAGGAATTAATCTTGTTATTCCAAGCTAGTGGGGTTTGATCAAGCTTTGATCAAAATAATTGATGGACATCCCCGCATCAAGGACTAAACCTTGAGCATTGATGCCACTTGAGCGTTCGCTCAATAAAAAGACCGCAGCATTTGCTGCCTCTTGGGTGGTTAGGGCTTTTTTTCTTAAGGTTGCTTTTTCAGCATGCAAGAAAGAATCTATATAACCAGGAATACCTGCGGATGCGGATGTTTTGAGAAGACCTGGATTTATAGAATTAAACCGNATTTCTGAGAATGCACTGAAAGATTTAGCCAGAAAACATAATGTTGAATCCAGCGCTGCTTTAGCAGGTGCCATGTAGCCGTAATTTTCTGCTGCCATACGTGTGGTGGAAATAGAAATAGTAACGACCGAGGCTTTCTTGTCTAATAAAACNTTNAAAGATTTTGAAAGCGCAATCAACGAATAACANCTAATATCAATGGATTGTAAAAAATCTTTACGAAGTGTTTCATGAAAAGGTTTCCAACCCTCTGAATAATTAGCAAAGGCGATCGANTGTACCAGTCCATGTAGAGTTTTATATTGCTTTGTAATATTGTTTGTTAATAGCTCAATATCTTCAGGTTTTTCTACATCACAGATGTAAACAGATTTTCCGGTAAGTAGTTTATCGAGAGAGTTTTTTCTGTCTCCAGAGCGCACACTAAAAATCACATTAGCTCCCTCTTCTTCCAAAGTTTGAGCAATATGCCAGGCCACACTTTTTTTATTGGCAACTCCCATTACCAGAATATTTTTATTTTTTAGATTTAGAAAACTCATCCAAGAAACTTTCAATTCAGAAACAAAAACAATTTGCTCGCTTCATTAGTTTAAAGCTTTTACCTGTTAAATAAATGAGACTTATTTTACATCGTTGACCAACATGGCTGTGAACTCAAGAGTCACTGCAACCTTTCCATTCACAAATGCTTTGCCTGTCATATAAGCTGCAGAACCNACAAGATCCTTTAGNTTTACTTCTATTTGCAGGGTGTCGCTAGGGTTGACGNCGTGTTTGAGCTTTATGTTATTTACCCGTGTAAGAACGGGAATGCGGCCTTCATTTGCAATTCGCTTTCCCATCATTATAGCTCCTGTCTGAAAAATGGACTCAAAGATCAGAACTCCTGGCATTATAGGCCTTTCGGGATAATGGCCTTGGAAAAAAGGCTCTTCAGAATCAATAAATTTTTCTGTTTTGATCGTGTCCATGGTTTCTTCTACTACTTTATCTACGAATAGAAAGGGTGGGCGATGAGGAATGAATTGAAGAAAATCCTGCGACATTTTTATAGGCCCCCTGTTACCTCTAATACTGATCCAGTGATATATGAAGAGTCTTTTGAAGCGAGGAATAGAACGGGAGTAGCGACATCTTCAACAGAGCCAAAACGTTTGAGCGGAATCTGTTTTTTATAAGCTTCTTTTTGCTCGTCGGTNAAATCTGAAATAAAATCGGTATCGATAAAGCCTGGGGAAACACAATTGACTGTAATTTTTCTGGTGGCTACTTCTTTTGATAAAGATTTTACCAAGGCAACTTGTCCAGCTTTCGATGCAGCATAGTTGGCTTGTCCCGCAAAACCAAATTTACCNATAGGCGAAGTAAGGATGATAATGCGACCATATTTTTCTCGCATCATACATTGAACAGAAAGTTTACAAAGATTAAAGGTGCCGGTTAGATTGGTATTTATAACATTATTCCAGTCTTCATTTTTCATCATACCCACAATGGAATCGGCACGGATTCCTGAACTGACAACCACGATTTGTGGAGCCCCGTGTNCGTTTTCTACTTTTTTGTAAAACTTTTCTACCTGATCATAATGATTCACATCAAATTTATGGACAAATAAACACTCAGCATAAGCNGCATTAGATTCTTTAAACTTTTTAGCCTCTTCTTCGTTGCTCCGGTAAGTAGCATGGACTTTTGCCCCTGATTTAAGCAAAGCCGCAGAAATGGCACTTCCTATNCCACGTGTACCACCTGTAACTATTGCGGTCTGTCCTTTAAAATCAAATTCCATGCAGCAATACTAAATTAAAATGGGAAAAGAAGAAAGGAAGGAGTTACTAAAAACTATCATTCCATGGAATCGCCTTACGCGGTCACTAGACTGGGACTCAATTGCCTCAAAAACTTGTCAGTTTCATTAGCTACAATCACCCCATAATTCGCAGCACCCAGCCAACCAGACATAATAATACCTACTGATCCGGCATGGAATAGACCATTGATTTGCTTAGGTAGATCACGGCTCACTTTTAGCCCCTCAAATTTAGTACCAAAAGAGGTTCCGGAGGGATGTAATGTATAGCGTTGAAATGTTTTTGGTGTCGAGGCTTCTACATGATCAATTTTATTGCGAATTCCTGGGACATATTTTTCAAGAGCATCCAAAGTAGTTTGCTCTAAAGCATATTTATCCCGATTGTACTCTTTTTCACTGAGATTTGCCCAGTCTTGGTATCTTGCGTTGGTGGAGGAAACTATTGAGTATCGGTCTGTGCCGGGACGAATTTCCGGATAATAAAATGAGAAAGTGCGACTGGTAATATCCTTGCTCAATATTTTTTCAGTGCAATACTCATCAGCCTCAGAAGAAAACAGAAGGTCTCCAACATGTGGCACNGTCTCACCCTTTTTGACACCCATATAGACCTGACAGCTCGAATTATTGAGCCGGACATCCTTTACTTCTTTAATATATTTAGGGTCAAAATGTTCTTCGCCAACAAGCTGCTCAATGGTAGTTACGATATTGGAGTTTGAAAGAACCGATCTACAAGCGATATCCTGTCCGTTAATGCGAACACCCTGCACCGTCGTTTTACTATCCACATAGATTTTTTCGACCATGCAGTGGGTACGTATATCTACTCCATTTTTCAGGAGTTCTTTTTTCATTTCCTTAATCAGATGATCTGTACCGCCCTGATAGGTAAAAACGCCCTTATCCATAAAGTTTGAGAAGACAATACCATAAGTTATGGCCGGGTCGTCTAATGTAGAGCCGTTGGCATAAGTGATGGGTTCCATTAAAAAACGCCAAACATCTGTACGGCCTGGAAAATATTTCTCGAATAACTCGCGCGTTGTCATAACCATATCATCGTAAAAATTCATTCCACGCACAGTATGAAAGAATTCGTCAATGACTTCTTTGAGGATACCAAAACGCTCTTTAAGAATATGGGTGAAATCGATTTTATCGAACGAGGTATTTACAGAAAATTGAGGATTATCAAAGCGGACGTTTTTGAGTTGGATAACACGATCAGAAATATCCTGAGACCAGTATTTACGAAGTGTTTTGATCATGCCACAGGGAAAACCATGCAAGGAGATATCCATGATATGGCCNCCCTTTCGTTTAAACCAAGTTGCCATACCACCCAGGTTATAGTGGTGTTCCGCCAGCAAAACATTATGACCTAGCTTGGCTANAAGGTTGGCAGATGTCATCCCTGCCAGACCACTACCTATTACGATTGTGTCGTAAGCCGATTGTATATTTTTTAACCAATTACGTTGCAGCGGTGGTTTATTCATTTATTTTAAATAATTTCTAGTTTTTTACGTTTATTTTTGTAATACATGAAGATTAGCCATTGATATACCACTTAAAGATGCCCCAATAATNCCTAAAAANCCCTGGTCTGTTCCGCAGATGAAAAGATTNTTTACAGGAGTTTTACCATCTTTAATTTTTTGTGGAGACCCATANACAGCACCGTTCAGGTGTCCTGTGTATTTTTTTATGGTCTTCGGCGTAAACGAGTCTAAAAATACCATATTATCGCGAAAATCGGGAAAAAATGTGAATACAGATTCTAATGCTTGGGTACGCCAATATTTTTTGGCGGNGATNTAGTCTTTTCTAGATAATNAATCCCACTTAGAAAAATTTGCNAAGTTGGTCAGTCGTATTAAACCTTCCTTCATAGGCTCAGGATAATTAAAATTGTTGGAACAGCAAAGAACCCCGGTGGTTGGATTTACCATCTCATTTGGTACTTTATAATCGAATTGGGGTTGGGTGGAAAAAAAAACTATACTTTTATCATACCCTAAATCTCGCGGCTCGCAGTCGACCACACATAGAGATTCCATAAAAGAAACCTGACCTGTTGCACAAGNTTCTGTTTTTTCTAGTCCGGGNGAGCAATGATTCAAAGTTTCGACATATCCCATGGAAGAAATAACACTNTCAGCAACCAACTGCTCACCATTTTCCAGAGTGACTGATTCCACAGTCCCATTTTTAGCGTTGATGGAAGTTACACCTGACCCCATGCGTAATTCCCCACCTAGTTTTTTGAATTTTTGTTCCAAAAGATGCAAGATATGTTGCATCCCTCCAACAGGTTTAGCGAAACCTTCCACAAAGATACTTTTGAACATGATAACGAACTGGTAAAAATCCATATCACCTTCCCGAGCATTGCCATAATACATTAGTGGNCAATTAAGCATGTCGATCAAAACAGGATTTTTAATAAAACTTTCNAAGATGGGGCGAGAGCTTAATACTTTTTTATCATTCANATCTAGTTCATCAAAGGCAAGTATTTTATCTGCAAGTTTGTTGAATCCATCAATCTCTTTTGGGAACTCGTCGGCGACTTCCTGACGAAAAAACTCAAAATCATTAGTGAAACGCAATACATGTTCTGGAAAGCGGATTTCTGACATTTCCTGCTGGCATAGGCGGAAGTCATCATGACTAAAACGCAATTGTTTAAGAAGTTTACCAAGGGGTGAGTTGCGTACTCCTTTAGGGGTGAAGTTGGTCATTGCGTGCAAACCAACATCAAAAGTACGATTTTTGCGAACATAAAAAGAATTTAAGCCGCCTAATACGGTNTGTTTTTCAAGGATACAGACTTTTTTATTGAACATAGCTAAGCGAATGCCAGCTGCCAACCCAGATAAACCCGAACCTATGATTATTGCATCGTATGCCATGTCTCAAGCATTATAGAACAACGGAAACACGTATGGCTCCAAAATTGTAGTTGAATTCGAGAAGAGGGTAATTGGTTCAAAAACGCAGGAGGGAGATACTAACTNGCAGCAAGCCGGTCTTTCAACAGAGGCTGCAAATATGTAATGCAACCTGCTAGAGTAGCCAAATGCTCGTAGTCTTTTTCTGGGACTTCTATATTGAAACGTTTTCTTAGTTCCATGACAATATCCAGAAAGTCCATTGAATCAAGATCGATTTGATCCCTTAACTTGGTATTGTCATCTATTGAGCTGATATCCTCATCTGGAGCGATATCCTCTAGAATGTTCAAAATGATCTGTCGTACTTCATCAATAGTCATNAATTTTCTCCTAATAACCCTGATTTTAGTTGAAGATATGACAGAATTCAACCCAAAAATCTTGAGTCGATCAAGTGATTTTTAACAGGTCGAATATCTCTGGACGGAATAATCTTATTGGGTANCAATTTCAAAAGAACCTTTTTCTTCTAATTTCTTGATGGACTTAGGGGCTACAATTTTTGCAGGTTGTTACTCCATTTTTTCTTTAACGGGTGTTTCATCGATAGGCATGGGTTCAGGATCCAATGCAGGCTCACCCTCGGGAAATTCATCAACCTGTTGTACTATTTTCGATCTTCCTCCCAGTTGAGGCTCGGCTACAATTTCAATGGTCTCCTCCCGGATTATAGGATCTGACATGGAAGCTTTTGGCGTTTCCATAGACTCGATAGCAATAGGTTCACTNATTACGGAGGAAGATGAGGGCGAACTATTACTTTTCCTGGTTGGCAATTCACTTGTAGAGAACCCCTGGAGTTTCATTCTTGCGATTTGACGACGCGCTTCTTCCGAGTTTTTCGGGCTGTTGGGATATCGGGNTAAAAAGGTTTCATAGTTTTCNAGAGTGTTGGATCGTTTTACCTGTATAAAAATAAGATCTTCCAGAGTTTCAATTTCTAGNGCNACTTTTTCACGNGTAGGTTCTTTGGAAAGTTCGAAGATTCGTTTTAAGAAATTGATTGCTGCATCATAGTCTTTATTTTCGCGCAATAGNGTTATCTTAAACCTCAAGGTTCTTTTTAAATTTTTTTTGATCTTATGGTCAAAGGGTTCGAGAGTTAAACCTGTTTCAAAAGCCGAAATAGCTGGCAATAACTGGTCGTTGGTGTAATACGCCATCCCCAAATTGTTGTANGCTCTAAATGACCTGGGGTTGTTTTTTAAAAAGCGTTTCCAGAGGTCTATAGAATCTTCTTGTTTGTTACTTTTTTGCTGTTGTAATGCTAATGCAAATAACTTCCACTCGGCTTTGAGCAAATGATCGGGTGGCATTTCAAAGTAGGGATTTATCGTTCTTGGNGCAGTGGCACAAGCTGCCACCCAGAACATAAAAACTCCTATTAATATACGGCCTACCGTAAATATTTTCATATAAATNAATACTACTCTTTTTTAATTTTCCGTCAATAATACTTGACTTGTGTTTAATATTAAATATTCTTACTATTAATACGATCACTAGGGGCGTTTTTAAACTGAGAGTCCTTTTACGGACGACCCTTTGAACCTGATCTGGATCATACCAGCGAAGGGAAGTGAAGCCATCTGACAAGATATGCTGCATTTTCCTCTTTGGGTTGGAATGCGGCTTTTTTTATGCCCACCTTTTTTCAGGTCAGACTACATTATCGGTTAATTTTTACAATAATTAAATAAACTTACCGATAACTTTGCAGGAGAGTTCTTTCTTGGAATTGACTATTAATGGTGAAAAGCGAAAAATAAATGAGAGCCAGAACCTTGCTGATTTGGTAAAAGAACTTGATATCCAAGCCCCACATTTTGCTATGGCGCTCAATCAGCAGGTGGTTCCAAGNTCAAAATATGAATCGACAGTTATTAAGGAAAATGATCAGATTGAAATCGTGCATGCGGTCGGAGGCGGTATTTAATCAATACTTCTAATTAAATATTTGAGGAATATGAATACAGTTAAAGGATTAATGAAAATTGGAGAAAAGAACTTCTATTCTAGGTTGATTGTTGGTACAGGAAANTACAAAGACTTCGATGAAACCCGGCAGGCNATAGAAATTTCCGGAGCTGAAATGGTGACTTTGGCAGTCCGCCGNATTGAGTTGGACAAAAATAAGGATTCNATCCTCAACTATCTCGACCCAAAGAAATATACATTTCTTCCAAATACCGCGGGCTGCTATTCCGTNAAGGAAGCGGTCATGACTTGNGAGCTGGCAAGAGAAGCCGGGCTAGGCAATATAGTCAAAGTCGAAGTGATTGGAGATGAGAAAACTCTGTTTCCAGATAACGAAGCCACCCTGGAAGCATCGAAGCTTTTAATTAAAGATGGTTTTCACGTGCTACCTTACTGCACTGACGATGTTGTTCTGTGTAAAAAATTAGAAGATGNAGGATGTTCAGCCGTCATGCCACTGGCTGCGCCTATTGGATCAGGACTAGGCATAAGAAATCCCTATAATATTAAATTGATTCTGCAAGCTGTTAAATGNCCTGTAATCATCGATGCTGGAGTCGGCACGGCTTCCGATGCGAGTNGCGCTATGGAACTTGGTGTCGATGGAATTTTGATGAACACTGCTATCGCTGGTGCTAAAGACCCCTTGAAAATGTCAATGGCTATGAAAATGGCTGTGGAGTCTGGNCGCATGGCTTATGAAGCAGGAAGAATACCTCGTAAACTCTATGCTTCGGCGAGTAGCCCGATGAATGGTTTGATCGATTTTTAACTGTTATATTAGATGATGGCATTAAAAAATAATTGTTTTGATTATTTGTATGTCTACCTTATTTCAGATTTTTCGCATCATCAGGAAACACCGATAATCGAGCAGGTAGAAAAAGCTTTGCAAGGCGGTGTAAGAGCATTGCAATTGAGGGAAAAAGATTTAAGCCCGAAAGAGTTGCTGGCACAGGCTATTGAAATTAAGCCCATCATAAAAAAGTACGGAGCTAGACTGTTTATTAATGACCGCGCAGATATTGCTGAAATCGCCGGTGCAGATGGAGTCCATCTCACTGAGACCAGTGTACCAGCCGGAGAAATAAAAGATAAATTTCCAAACCTTATTGTCGGGGTTTCGACCCATGCAAAAGAAGGTGCTCTTTTAGCAGAAGCAGAAGGGGCTGACTTCATCACTTTCAGTCCCATTTATGAAACGCCCTCAAAGGTTCATTTTGGGCCTCCACAGGGACCAGTAAAGTTGGGTCAAATTGTAAAGTCAGTTCACCTTCCCGTACTTGCTTTAGGGGGAATTAAACTAAACCGCGTTCCCGAGGTTCTGGAACAAGGCGCTCATGGAGTGGCTGTAATTTCAGGAATTTGGGACTCACAAGATATAAAACAGCAAGCATTTGAATATATGCATCACTTTGGAGGATTAACATCATGACTAAATCTAACGGTAATGGAAACGGAAACCGGCACGGAGCCACCGATGAAAAAGTAAATATCTCCACCGACCCGATATCTCCAAAATCAAAAAAAGTTTATGTTTCAGGAACGGTTCATCCACAAATTAAAGTTCCGTTCCGTGAAATTTCTCTTTCATCGTCAACAACCGAAACGAGTAATGACAACGGAAATGGCTACCATCCTAAAAAAGATGACAACTCATTGATTGTTTACGACACGTCAGGACCATACACTGATCCAAATGTACAAATTAATATTCGAGAAGGGTTAGAACCCATCCGGCTGTCATGGATTACAAGCCGTCGTGATGTCGAATATTATGAGGGTCGAAAAATCGAACCCAAAGACGATGGGTATAGGGAAGGCGAAAATCCGAACACAGAAAGGTTTCCTAAAACCCGCGAAAAAGTTCTGCGCGCGAAATCCGGTAAAAACGTAACTCAAATGCATTATGCTAAAAAAGGAATTATTACACCAGAAATGGAATTTATCGCCATCCGTGAAAATCAAAAACGTAAACAATGGGTGGAAGATGCAGAACGAGAAAAGCGCCTTGCCGGAAACTCTTTTGGTGCTAGCCTTCCGCAGGAGATCACTCCTGAGTTCGTTCGCGATGAAGTGGCGCTTGGCCGCGCTATTATACCCGCGAACATCAATCACCCGGAATCCGAGCCAATGATCATCGGACGCAACTTTCTGGTTAAGATTAACGCCAATATTGGTAACTCGGCTGTTACATCTTCTATCGAAGAAGAAGTCGAAAAAATGGTCTGGGCCAGTCGTTGTGGTTCAGATAATGTCATGGATTTATCAACAGGAAAAAATATCCATACCACCCGTGAATGGATTTTAAGAAACTCTCCCGTTCCCATCGGTACCGTTCCTATATATCAAGCTTTGGAGAAGGTTAATGGAATCATCGAAGATCTGACATGGGAAATTTATCGTGACACCTTAATTGAACAATGTGAACAAGGGGTGGATTATTTCACGATTCACGCTGGTGTGCTATTGCGCTATGTACCGATGACAGCCAAAAGGGTGACAGGTATTGTTTCTCGTGGCGGTGCAATTTTGGCAAAGTGGTGTCTTTCGCATCATAAAGAAAATTTTCTCTACACAAATTTTGAAGAAATCTGCGAGATCATGAAAACCTATGACGTTTCTTTTTCGTTAGGTGACGGATTGCGACCTGGTTCCACAGCCGATGCCAACGACGAGGCACAATTTTCGGAATTGGAAACCTTAGGTGAGTTGACACAGATTGCATGGAAACATGAAGTCCAAACAATGATAGAAGGTCCAGGACACGTTCCTATGCACATGATCAAAGAAAATATGGAAAAACAACTGAAAGCCTGTGGAGAAGCACCTTTTTACACATTGGGACCGTTGACTACTGACATTGCACCTGGATATGATCACATTACCAGTGGTATCGGTGCCGCTATGATAGGTTGGTACGGCACGGCAATGCTTTGTTATGTTACCCCGAAAGAACATTTGGGTTTGCCCAATCGGCAGGATGTTAAAGAAGGTGTTATAACCTACAAAATCGCAGCACATGCTGCCGATTTAGCCAAAGGCCACCCTGGTGCAAGAGTAAGAGACGACGCATTGAGTAAAGCCCGCTTCGAGTTTAGGTGGGAAGATCAGTTTAATCTATCACTCGACCCAGAAAAGGCGTTGGATTTTCATGATGAAACCTTACCAAAAGACTCAGCTAAGGTTGCACATTTTTGTTCCATGTGTGGACCTCATTTCTGTTCCATGAAAATCACACAAGATGTTAGGGACTATGCATTAGAAAAAGGCCTTGAAGAAAAAAATGCAATTGATGAAGGCATGAAAGAAATGTCCGATACCTTCAAAGAAAAAGGTGGAGAGATTTATACGAAGGCCCAGTAAGGGAGAAAAACCCCAACGCTTTACTTTCTTATTTAAAGAAGCACTAGCGTTTCCGAGAAAAGAAGAAATGATTTAATTTTTAGGCATGTCGGAGACTCGTAATAATTTGATTTTTAGATGGCTGCTGGTTCCGCACCTCTTAATGGAATAATAGTTTCCTTTTTATTTTCCGTACTTGACCTAGGCCAGTGTCAGGATTTAGAATACTTAACATCTGATTTTTCAGGCGCGTAGCTCAGGGGTAGAGTACTTGCTTGACATGCAAGGGGTCGGCGGTTCGAAACCGCCCGTGCCTATTTTCTAAAGAACTTATATGTATTAAAATCAGGCATCATGCCGATGGCAGGATGCCTTTTTATTTGATCGAAACAAGAAAATGATTTCTCACGATAATCCCACAGAACTAGAAACTATCAGACATAGTTGCGCGCATTTAATGGCGCAGGCGGTTCAAGAACTTTTTCCTGGAACGCAAGTCACCATTGGTCCGGTGATTGAGGATGGATTCTTTTATGATTTCTCTCGTAAAGAGGCGTTTGTTCCTGAAGATTTAGAAAAAATCGAAAAACGGATGAAAGAACTCGTAGCAGCAGATACCCCCATCGTGCGCTCTGAGATCTCTCGTGAAGAGGCAATAAAAAAATTTAGCGATATGGGTGAAACGTTCAAAATCGAGATTATTGAATCGATTGCTTCAAATGAACCAATCACGCTTTATTCGCAGGGTAACTGGGCGGATCTCTGCGGTGGACCGCATGTCGAATCTACTAAGAAGATTAAGGCATTTAAATTGCTTCATACATCATCTGCTTACTGGCGTGGTGATGAAAGAAATCCTGTTCTGCAAAGAATCTATGGTACCGCCTGGAATACAGAAAAAGAGTTACGTCTTTATCTCAAAAGACTCGAAGAGGCTAAGAAACGTGATCACCGCAAACTAGGAAAAGAGCTCGACCTTTTTTCGGTTTCTGATGAAATTGGACCTGGTCTTATTCTCTGGCATCCAAAAGGCGCACGAATCCGCCATTTGATGGAAGAATTTTGGAAAAAGGAACATTTCAAACACGGTTACGAGATGGTCATTAGTCCGCATGCGGCTAAAATAGATTTATGGAATACCAGCGGTCACACGGAATTCTATAAGGACAATATGTTCTCAAATATGGATATTGAGGGAAGGGAATATGTTATGAAGCCTATGAATTGCCCTTTTCATATCCAGATATATAAAACTAAGTTAAGAAGTTACCGCGATTTACCAGTGCGCTTTGGCGAACTGGGGACGGTTTATCGTTACGAACGATCCGGAGTTTTGCATGGCCTACTGCGCGTGCGTGGCTTCACACAAGATGATGCTCATCTTTTCTGCCGCCCGTCTCAGATCGAACAAGAGATTACTAAGGTTCTTGATCTCATTGTATTTATTTTACAGTCGTTCGGATTTCACGAGTACAAAATTTATTTAAGCACGCGACCGGAAAAATATGTTGGTTCGGATGAAGGCTGGGAGTCTGCAACGAAAGCGTTGGAGACAGCATTGAATAATAAAAGTTTGGATTTTGAAGTGGACCCGGGCGAGGGTGTTTTTTATGGCCCGAAAATTGACATAAAAATTAAGGACAGCCTAAATCGTTACTGGCAGGTCTCGACGGTACAAGTGGATTTTAACCTACCTGAAAAGTTTGATATCAGTTATGTTGAGGAAGATGGTCAACGTCGCCAGCCAATCATGTTGCACCGCGCCCTAATGGGTTCTTTGGAACGATTTTTTGGTTGCTTGATTGAACATTACGCAGGGGCATTTCCATTGTGGTTGGCTCCGGTGCAGGTCATCTTATTGCCGATTACCGATAAACATGCAAAATATGCAGAAAAAATAGCCCAACAGATTGAAGAATCAGGTATTCGCGTGGAAAAAGACTTGCGAAATGAGAAGATTGGGTTCAAAATACGCGAGGCCCAAATACAGAAAATCCCTTATATGATTATCTTAGGGGATAAAGAAGTTGAAAGCTCCACTTTAGGTGTTCGCAGAAGACGTTCCAAGGAAACGCGAAATCTTAATTTGAAAATGTTTTTGGATGAAGTCAATGAAGCTGTAGAAAAACGGACCATTGATTTAGAATATTGATTAATTTTTTTGTAAGGGAAGTTTTAAATTAACAAGAAACAGCGTATCAATAAAATGATTCGGGTCAAGGAAGTGGCTGTCATCTTAGATGATGGGGAGGCATTAGGCACAATTCCTATTGAGGAAGCCATGGCCATGGCAGAAGACCGGGATCTGGATCTTGTAGAAGTAGCACCAAATTCTAATCCGCCAGTTTGCCGTATTATGGATTACGGTAAGCATAAATATAAGGCCAGTAAGAAGGCTCACGAAGCAAAAAAAAATCAAAAAGTTGTTCATGTGAAGGAAGTCAAGTTTCGGCCTAATACCGATCAACATGATTTCGATTTTAAACTAAAACATGTGCAAAGATTTTTGGAAAATGGAGATAAAGCAAAGGTTGTTATTTTTTTTAAGGGGCGAGAAATTGTGCATCGCGAATTCGGTCAGAAGGTTTTAGAGCGAGTCGCAGAAAAAACAGAAGACATCGCTGTTATCGAACAAGAGGCAAAGCAGGAAGGTAGGACTTTAGTGATGATACTGGCTCCTAAAAATGTTAAGTCAAAAAAAGGAACTCAACCAAAGAATCCAAAAACCGTATTAGAAAAAGCAAAAAAGGTGGAGGCGGATACAGAAAACTCGGCATCAGCAGAGTAAGGCACTGAAACAGTGACGCCTAATAATGAATGAGAAGCAAACGGAGCCAATAATGCCAAAAATGAAAACAAATAGGGGGGCTGCTAAGAGGTTCAAAAAAACAGGCAGCGGTAAAATTCAAAAACATAGTGCTTTCACTAGCCATATTTTAACGACCAAAACCACAAAACGAAAAAGGAATTTGCGTAAGGCCAGCATTATGGCTCCTGCCGATGCAAAACGCATTAAAGTATTAATCCCCTATTAACTCTCTAACGGGAAAAGTCGTTTTAGTCGCACCCAAGCTGAGAAAAGGAGAATTTAGAAAATGCCACGTGCAGTAAATGGAACTATTTCACGAAAAAGACGGAAAAAAATATTAAAGATTGCCAAGGGCTATCGAAGTGTTCGTAGCACTGCGTTTCGCAAAGCTCGCGAAGCTGTTGAACACGGACTTTGTTATGCTTATCGTGACCGAAAAAACCGAAAGCGCGAATTCCGTCGACTCTGGATTGCCAGGATCAACGCAGCTGTTCGAGCTGAAGGAATGAACTATAGCCAATTCATGTACGGCTTGAAAAAAGCCCAAATTGAATTGGACCGTAAAGTTTTATCAGATCTCGCCATAAATAATCAGAAAACCTTTAAATCCTTGACTGAAACTGCTCGCGCGCAACTTGCATAAATTTCCATGAGGTGCGCAGGTATCAATACTTCACCAGCCCCTCTTTTTTGGGGCACCGGTCGAAAACCTGAATGATTGAAATCATCAATAAAATTAAACAGGACTTCGATTCCCGCTTGGAGTCAATCTCCGACTCGAAACAACTCGAACAAATCCGAATAAACTTTCTAGGGAAAAAAGGTCAACTCCAGGAGCTGATGAAGCAATTGCGTAATGCTTCTCCTGGGGAAAAGCCCAAGCTTGGGAAAGATATTAATCTTCTAAAGCAGTATATTGAAGATAAAATAAATAGCAAAGGCACCTGTCTCAGTCCCAAGTCCTCTAAAGAATCTCAAGAAATTTTCGACACTACTCTACCGGGAAGGAAAGAGTTAAATGGCACTCTGCACCCCATTACCCAGGTTATGGAAGAAATCTCTTCCATATTTTTCGGGTTAGGATTTCAGATAGAAGAAGGGCCCGAAATAGAAACAGACTATTATAATTTTGAAGCTCTCAATATTCCTGAAGATCATCCTGCAAGAGATATGCAAGATACCTTCTATATAGAAGATAAAACTGTTTTGCGTACGCATACATCACCTGTCCAAGTTCATGTGATGGAAAATAAAGAGCCGCCGCTGCGAATTATTGCGCCAGGGAAAGTTTATCGCTGTGATTCAGACGTCTCCCACACACCGATGTTCCATCAGATTGAAGGCTTGATGGTTGACGACGGTATTTCCTTCAGTCATTTAAAAGGGATCATGAATATTTTTCTTCAGGAGGTTTTTGGCAAGGATACAAAAATCCGTTTTCGACCCAGTTTTTTTCCTTTTACTTGTCCCAGCGCTGAAGTGGATATTCAATGTGTGATTTGTGATGGAAAAGGTTGTCGGGTCTGTTCGCAAACAGGGTGGTTAGAAATTCTTGGTGCAGGAATGGTAGACCCCGCTGTTTTTCAATCCGTCAATTACGACCCTGAGAAATGGACAGGGTTTGCATTTGGCCTCGGCATCGAACGTATCGCAATGCTTAAATTTGGTATCAATGACATCCGTCTTTTCTTTGAAAATGATCTTCGCTTCCTCCAACAATTCTAGCGGGCCAGTCTCACAGTTTTATAAAAACACCAAAATATAACCCTAATAAGTAAATATAATTTTAATTAAGGAAGGTTTTTCCGGGATT